>JAIESZ010000314.1 GCA_019745615.1 Burkholderiaceae bacterium | reverse complement strand
GTGTGAAAGTAGGTCATCGTCAGGCTAATATTAAAGCATCCCCCTCTGATCCTTTCGGTCAGAGGGGGTTTCGCTTTTACGGCTACAGTGTGGACTATTCTTTGAATGGCTGGAGCACTTATGCTGAATTTTGATTTTCATAACCCTACCCGTATTGCCTTTGGTCAGGGCCGCATTGCCGATTTGGCGACCTTGGTGCCAGCATCAGCCAAGGTACTGATCTTGGTTGGTGGTAGCAGTGCTGAAAAAACGGGCACTCTGGCCGAGGTGCGCGCTGCCTTGGGCCAGCGCCAACACGCTACCTTCAGCGGCATTGAGCCTAATCCTACCTATGAAACGGCGATGCAGGCCGTGGAGCAAATCCGGGCCGGTGGTTTTGATTTTCTGCTGGCCGTGGGCGGTGGCTCGGTGATTGATGCGGTCAAGTTCATTGCAGCAGCAGTACCGTTTGCTGATGGAGATCCTTGGGCTATTTTGGAGCAGCGTGGGCGCAACATTAGCCGTGCATTAGCGTTTGGCACGGTGTTGACTTTGCCCGCCACCGGCTCAGAAATGAATAACGGTGCGGTGATTACCCGCAAAGCCTTGGGAGCGAAGCTGGTTTTTAGCAGCGTGCATTGCTACCCGCTGTTTTCGGTGCTTGATCCCACCAAGACCTATACCCTGCCTGCACAACAGTTGGCCAATGGGGTGGTGGATGCCTTTGTCCATACGGTAGAGCAGTATCTGACCTACCCTGTGGAGGCCCGCGTGCAAGACCGCTGGGCTGAAGGGGTGTTGCATACTTTGATCGAAGTGGGGCCGCGTTTGTTGTCTGCGCCTGAGCCAGTCTATGACGACCGGGCTAATTTGGTCTGGGCCGCCACGATGGCCCTCAATGGCTTGATTGGTGCGGGTGTGCCGCAGGATTGGGCCACGCACATGATTGGGCATGAGCTGACGGCCAAGTTCCAGATTGACCACGCCCGCACCTTGGCGATTGTGCTGCCCGCCTTGTTGCAGGAATGCCGCCAAGCCAAGCGCGAAAAGCTATTGCAGTACGCCGAACGCATTTGGGGTCTTGGTGCCAGCACCGGCACAGAGGAGCAGCGTATTGACGCGGCCATTGCCTGCACGCGCGACTTTTTTGAGAGCTTAGGCATCGCTACGCGCCTGTCCGCCTATGGTGTTGGTGAGGAGGCTATTGATGACCTCGTGGCGCAGTTGCAAGCGCACGGTATGGTCAAGTTGGGTGAACGGCGTGATGTCACCCCAGAGGTGAGTCGGCGCATCTTGCAGGCCGCACTGTAAGCATACGATGGGGTGGCGTGCAGTTTGCAGGCCACCCGGCTAGACTGTGGGCAACCGAGGAGTTTCTGTATGCATCTGATCGATTCCATCGTGGCCCAAGCCCAGGAGATGGCCGCCCTGCGCCGCGATATCCATGCCCATCCTGAATTGTGTTTTGAGGAGTTGCGCACTGCGGAGGTAGTCGCGCAAAAACTGACGCAATGGGGTGTCCCTATTCACCGAGGGTTGGGCAAGACGGGTTTAGTGGGTATTGTGCATGGGCGTGATGGTGGTGCCTGTGGCAGGGCCATAGGCTTGCGTGCCGATATGGATGCCCTGCCTATGCAAGAGCACAACCACTTTGCCCATGCCAGCCGCTATCCCGGCAAGATGCATGCCTGTGGCCATGATGGCCATACGGCCATGCTGCTGGCTGCGGCCCAGCACTTGGCCCAACACCGAGATTTTGATGGTACGGTGTATTTGATTTTTCAGCCTGCCGAGGAGGGCGGGGGCGGCGCTCGTGAGATGGTGCGTGAGGGCTTGTTTACGCAGTTTCCGATGGAAGCGGTGTTTGGGATGCACAATTGGCCGGGGATACCTGCTGGCACGATGGCCATCAGTCCGGGGCCGGTGATGGCCTCGTCGAACGAGTTCAAAATTATTATTCGGGGTAAGGGGGGGCACGCGGCTATGCCGCATACGGGTATTGACCCGGTGCCGGTGGCTTGCCAAATGGTGCAGGCGTTCCAAACCATTATTAGCCGGAATAAAAAGCCGGTGGATGCGGGCGTCATTTCCGTCACCATGATTCATACTGGTGAGGCTACCAATGTGGTGCCCGATGTGTGTGAATTGCAGGGAACGGTGCGCACCTTTAGTGTGGAGGTGCTGGACATGATTGAGCGCCGTATGCGCCAAGTGGCCGAGCACACCTGCGCCGCCCATGAGGCGAGCTGCACCTTTGAATTTGAGCGCAACTATCCCCCCACAATCAATGCCGCCGCTGAGGCTGCCTTTGCCCGCACCGTGATGGCCGCCATTGTGGGTGAAGACAAGGTGTTGGTGCAGGAGCCGACGATGGGGGCGGAGGACTTTGCCTTTATGTTGCAAGCCAAGCCGGGGGCTTATTGCTTTATTGCCAATGGCGATGGCCAGCACCGGGAACTGCACCACGGCGGTGGCCCTTGCACGTTGCACAATGCCAGCTACGATTTCAACGATGACTTGATTCCGTTAGGGGCCACCTATTGGGTGCGGCTGGCGCAGCAGTGGTTGGCACAGCCCCGCTGAGGTGTGTGTTGGTCAGGCCGGCTGTGTGCCGTGGGCGTGCAGCAGGCTGTCGATTTGTGCCGCAATTTGGGCTTCAATGCTGGGGGCAAAGGCACTGAACAAAAAGCCCAATTGGGCGGACAGTTCAAACTGGTCAGCGCGTACTTGCAGCGTGCCTTGGATGCCAGAGCGCTCAAAGCGCACGGTATCTTGCGCATCGCCGCTGAGGTAGTGGCAGCGCAGATCGAACTTGCGCTCGGCCTTGGTGGCCCATTGGCGGGCAATGTCGCGGGCTTGGGGCAGGCCAAGCTGGTGGTGGCGGTGGATATGAATAGCAGACATAAGGAGCGCGAGTGTACGGCGCGGCTCGCACCAGCAACACAATCGGTCTATGCTGTGTCTGAGCGTTGTTGTTTTTGAAAAGGATTTTTTATGCTGTACAAGTTCAAATCCCGTGCTACTGCCGATCTGATTTTGCTAGAGCCCGATGCCCACCGGATTTTGCACATCATCGGCAAAGACCCCGAACCCCAAGGCGTGATTACGCTGGAACAAATGCCTGCTGCCATTGTGGCGCTGCAAGCGGCCATCACCTTGGATGAGCAGCAGTGTGCCCATGCCCGCGTCACCCACCATGCCACTGGACTGGACGAAGCAGAGGTAGAGCTGCTAGAAAAAAACACGGTTCATCTGCACCAGCGTGGCACGCCTTTTTTGGATATGCTGCGCCGCTCTTTGGCCGAAGAGCATGAGGTGATTTGGGGCCGCTAACTCAAGCAGCAGCCCCAGATTGATGGTGCTTGTGGTGCTTTAGTCGGCGTAGATATCAGCGGCCTTGATGACGGCACCCCATTTGTCAATTTCAGCCAGCACAAATTTTTTGTGCTCGGCGGGTTCGACGCGCTGGTCGGTAGCGACAACCGCGCCCAGACCTTCTTGTTTCTTGATGAAGTCAGGGTCTTTGAGGGCTGTTTTCAGGGCGGCGTTGATCTTGGCTAGCACATCGGCGGGTGTGCCTTTGGGCGCATAAAGGCCGTGCCAGATGGTGACATGAAAGTCTTTTAGCCCCGATTCAGCCAGTGTGGGCAGTGCCTTGAGCGAAGCCGTTTGTAGGCGCTGGGCGGTGGTGACAGCATAGGCCTTGACCTTCTGGCCCTCGATCTGGCTGGTGGTGTTGGTGGTTTGGTCGCACAGCAGGTCAATCTGACCACCAACCAAATCAGTGATGGCGGGTGCGGTGCCTTTGTAGGGCACCACCGTCATGTCTACCTTGAGTGCGCTTTGATACATCAGGCCACACAGGTGCGAGGCCGAGCCCAAACCTGCATTGCCGAGGTTGATCTTGCCCTTGTTTTGGGCGATCCAGCTACTTAGCTCTTTGTAGTTGCTGGCGGGTAGGTTCGGGCGGCCAATCAAGGTCATGGGTACATCATTGATGATGCCCAAGTATTCAAAATCATTGGGTACGTTAAAGGCCAGCTTGCGGTACAGGGAGGGCATGGTGGCCATGCCGATGTGGTTGAGTAGCAGGGTGTAGCCATCGGGGGTGGCACGCGCCACCTTGGCGGTGCCAATGGAGCTACCAGCACCGGCGGCGTTATCTACCACGACCGTCGCTCCCAGTGACTTGCGCAGCGCTTCGGCCAAATCACGGGCCACACGGTCGGTCGGGCCTCCGGCGGAGAATGGCACCACCAGCGTCACATTTTTGCCTTTTGCAGGAAAATCGGCGGCTTGGGCACCGCTGGCCAACACCACAGCCGTGGCTATGAGGGTGTATTTGAAAAAAGAGGGCATGGAGAACTCCAAAATACAGGCTGTCGATAATAGGGGCACTGTATGCCTTTGTGTAGCACCTGCGGGTTTTCCCCTATCGGTGGGCCAAGCAAGGCTTATCTTGATGGAAACCCACGTAGTGGGGTGGTCTTTGGCATGTTTTCCAAACCAATGTAAGGAACAAAATGAATTGGCTTAATCGATTAACGGTAGGTACTAAGCTGCTAGTAGGGTTTATGTTGGTGGCAACCATTGGTGCCATCATTGGTCTGCTCGGCATTGTGGGGACGGGAAAGGTCAATGCTTTGGGCGATCGGATGTATGAGCGTGACTTGATTGGCTTGCACCACGCCGCAGAGGCCAATATTCAACTCATGGCGGCAGCCCGTGCCACCCGCAGTGCCATGTTGGCCACTACCCAAGAGGATCGTAAAGCATTCACAGAGGCTACTTTCAAGTATTTTGAAAAAATCGAAGAAGAACTGAATCGTTCTGAAAGCACATTTTTTACCAGTCAAGGTAAAGCAGCAGCAGTGGAAACGCGGACAGCGTTGCAAGCCTATAAGGCAGATGCGAGGGTTGCGTTAACCTTGTTGCAGGAAGAGCCCTTGGCCGAACCTCGTGGTTCGGTCGAGCACCTGTTGAAGAGCACGGTACCACTGTCCAACAAGGCTGATGACCTGTTGGCAGGTCTGATGCAGCGCAAAATCAAAAACGCCCAGCAACTGAATAGCGAAGGCAATGCGCTTTATGCCAATACGCGCCTGTTCATGTTGGTGCTGACGGTGGCTGGTGTGCTGGCGGGGGTGGTGATTGGGGTGTGGATGGCGCGTAGTTTGCAGCGTCAGCTGGGTGGTGAGCCTGCTGAGGTGGCGGCAGCCGCCCGCGCCATTGCTGCGGGTGATTTGAGTACTCCTATTGATGACCGCCGCGCCGCCCCCGGCAGTGTGGTGCGCGCCATGCACGATATGCAAGAATCTTTGCGTACGATTGTGGGTACCGTGCGTGCCAGCAGCGACAGTATTGCCACTGGGGCTGGTCAAATTTCTAGTGGTACTGCTGATTTATCGCAGCGCACCGAGCAGCAAGCCAGCAACCTAGAGCAGACTGCCGCATCGATGGAGCAGATTGCCAGCACGGTGCAAACCAACGCCGACACCGCCCGACAAGCTACGCAACTGGCCAGCAATGCCAGCCAAACCGCCCACCGTGGCGGTGAAGTCATGGGGCAGGTAGTGACTACCATGGCCGATATCAACGAGGCATCGCGCAAAATTTCTGACATCATCAGCGTGATTGATGGCATTGCTTTCCAGACCAACATCTTGGCGCTCAATGCGGCGGTAGAAGCGGCCCGTGCGGGCGAGCAGGGCCGGGGTTTTGCCGTGGTGGCTTCTGAGGTGCGCAGTTTGGCTGGCCGCAGTGCCGAAGCCGCTAAAGAAATCAAGGCGTTAATTGGTAACAGTGTGAGCAAGGTGGAGGCGGGTGGCAAGCTGGTGGATGCGGCGGGTCAGACGATGCAAGACATTGTGCGCGAGGTGCAGCGCGTCACGGATCTGATCTCTGAGATCAGTGCTTCTACGGGTGAGCAGACGTCGGGCATTGGCCAGATTACTTCGGCGGTAGCCCAGCTCGATCAGGTCACGCAGCAAAATGCGGCGTTGGTAGAGGAGTCTGCCGCCGCTGCCGCGAGTTTGAACCACCAAGCGCAGCAGTTGGTGCAGGCGGTGGCGGTGTTTAAGTTGGGCCAGCATGAGCGTGCCACACAAATGCCGGGGGCCCCGCGCTCCGCACCCGCGCCGCGCCAACCCACTTTGCCCCGCAGCAGTACGGCCACTGCTGTACCCGCCAAGGCGGTGCCCCGTCCGGTGGCCCCCAAGGTGGCACCCTTAGCCCGTCCAGTGGCCCCCGCCTTGGGCCGTAGTGCCAGCAAATCCAACGACGACGATTGGGAGCAGTTCTAAGCCTTGCGCACTGCTGCCCAGTTTAGGGCCGGGCAGCAGTGCCACAGGCGTGGCAAAACCGGGCAAAGGCGCTCTTGCGGGTGCTGCACTGCCCACAGTGGTCAAATAAGCCAATGCCACAGTGGGGGCAAAAGTCGATCTGACCGTCTTTGAGGTCTACGGCCCGTTCGCAGCCGGGGCAGATGCCTTTGGCGAGCCGGGTCAGGGCAACGTCGTAACTGAGTTCTTCGCGGCGTTGGGCTTCGGGCTGGGCCTCGGCCAGCTTTTGTTGCTCCAGATAGCGGTTGAGAGCCACGATGGCATAGCGCCCCACCAGCACGGTGATGGCAATGCCGACCACATAACGCACGTAACCACCGTAGCTGGGCAGGTAGGGCACCAGTTCGACAAAAAAGGCAAACAGGGCAAAGAAGATAAAGCCCCAGACAAACGGCCAATAGGTGCTTTGGCGTTTGCGTACAAACAGCCAGCCCGCCAGTGCCAACAGGGGCAGGGTGAGGGCCAGCCGGTAGAGAAAGACGCGCAATTCCACCTTGCGCCGCTGGGCGTTGAGTTGTGTGTACCCTTCGGTTTCTAGGGTGTGCAATTGTTGCCGCGCTGCGGCAGCGGCTTGGCGTGCATCCAGCGCGGCCTGTTGTTGTGCCTCTACGGCCCGCTGCGCTTGGCGCTCGGTTTGTTTGAGCAGGTCAAGGGCTTGGGTGCGTATCAGCACTTCGGGGTCGTGTGCGGCTTGCTGTGTCACGCTGCGCGTGGCCAGCCAGTGTTGCAAGCTCTCGCGGGTGGTTTGTACCTCGCCACGGGCCTTATGGTGTTGTAACTGCGCCTGCTCCAGTGCGCTTTGCGCCTCTTGCTCGGCTTGCTGTGCCGCCTTGACTTGGCCGCGCAGGGCCTTGGCAGCCTCTTTGTCCAAGAAATTATCGAGTTGCAGGGGTGTTTCTACTTTGGGCAAATCGCCCACCACAGTCCCCCCTAGCCCAATCAGGAAGCTGGCAAACACCAGCGAGACCAACCACAGGCCTCTGCGGAACCATTTTTCAGAAAGGCGCAGTGCTTTGAGCATGGTGTATTTCCTTTATCGGTTTATTTTTCGGCCAATGCCACCGGGGCTTGGGCCAGTTGTGCCCGTGGCAGCCAAGCCAGCACGGAGTCGGCGGTAACGGTCTCGATGCGTCCGGCCAGCCGCTGGCGCGAGGGGTGGTCATCAAAGGCAATATGCGCTGAGGCGGCGCGTGCGCCCATGCGCCGCCAAGCCCCAATGTGCAAGGTGCTGGGGGTGTAGCCCTTGAATTGCAACCATGCTTGGGCCTGATCGCGGGTGCGGATGCTGTGCGGCTCCATCGCGGCGGCCAGTGTCTCGATGGCCCACTGGTTGGATTGCTGGTAACGCTGCCCCCAGACGTAGCTGACGAGGCTATAGGGCTGGTGTTGCATCAGGGTGGCACGGCTATTGTCTTGTAGCAGGGTGTGCAGGGCTTGCTGTGCAGCGGGGGTGGGTATGGCCCATACAGCCTCATAGCGCCACAGATCATCCAAAAAAAATTCCCCCAAGCCTTGGCGGTACAGGGTGCCCACGGCGGTACCGCAGCGGTTGAGTTTGTGAACCACCCGCCAAGCTCCCGCAGGGCTGCGGTAGGCCCAGCCTAGGTGGGAGTAGCGCAGGCCATAGGCAGTGAGGTCTTGCCCCGCCCGCCCTAGCAGCACCACTTGGGTGCCATTGCGCGTATGTTCTGCTTCCAGCGCCAGCGCGGTGCGTTGTGCCAACGCCATGCTGCGCGTGATGGTTTGTGCGCTGGGGGGCTGGGCGGGTTTGCAGGGGTGCCCCGCATAGGCTTGGGAGGTGGCGGCCAGTACCAGCGTGGCGAGGAGGGTGCTCCGGTGGAGGGGCATGGCAGCATCACTCCTTATAACGGCTCGTTGTAGAGCAGGGCCTTGCCGATAGCGTTGGGAATAAAGGCCAACACCTCGCCCGCCACCGAGAGGATGACCCCGGTGCCAATCACGCTACAGGCCACCGCCTCTCCTACGGCATGGGCTGAGGCCGTTCCTGCTCGTGCGCTGACTTCAATGCTGACACGCGCGCCGTCCGAGGCTCGCTCTAGCACATACACCGTGCCGATGGCAGACACCTGCACCGCTTGAATGGTAAGAATGGCCCCAGCGATTGAGAGCGCTGCTGGCAGCACCACCGAGGCTTCGGCCAGTGCCATACCCGCAGAGGCGGTGCCGACCACCGAGGCCAGTGGCAGCAGTGACAGGGCCACCGAGGCTTCACTCTGTGCTTGGGCTGGGCTGGCCGTCCACAGCAAGCCGACTAGGCTGGCCACCAGCAGGCAGCGGGTCAACAGAGGACGCGAAAGAGAGGCTGTGGGCATCATGGACAACTCCTGTAGGGGATGAAAAGGGATGCAGGGCACTCAATCGAGCGGCGTGATGTTGATGGCGGCGGCATCGCGGCGGCCTTGTAGGCGTGCTTCACGCAGATTGGCCTCGTGTTGGTCGCGCAGCATCTTGGCCAGCGTGAAGGCGGTGGTGATGAGGTAGAGCCAGCTCACGCCCAAAAAGGCTTTGTAGGTATCGTTGATGTTCATGCCCAACAAGCCCCAGCCAGTGAGCAGCATGGCTACGGCAAAGCCACCCCAGACAACAAAGCGCCACAAAGGTGTGTCCCCGGCACTGCCTTGGCGGCTGCCTTCGTTGTCGCGGACAAATTTGGACAGGCCAAACACGGCGGTCAGGCAAAACACATAGCCCATCACCATAAAAGCCTGCTCCAGCGGCTCGCCCGGCAGCCAAGCCAAGCCCACAGCACACAGAAAAACGGCAATGCCGAACGAAATCCAGACCTGCAATTGCCAGGCACGGGAATCACGTTGCACAGAAGGGAGGGGAGAGGGGGCCATGCTGGTCTCCGCGAAGGGGTTGAACATGGCGTGATAGTGCCGCTTTGTGCGGCCAGCGTCGATCAATTTGTGGGGTGGTATTGATCTGCTGCGCAGAAAGTATCTTTAAACGATACTTTTCTGCGGTGTTACCGATGTAAGGCCGAGGCAGCGCTACTGCCCCAGCCAGCCTAGCGGCTCAATCGAGCTTGACGCCAGCGGCCTTGATGATCTCGCCCCAGCGCTTGGCTTCGGCGCGGGCCAGCGTACGGAACTGCTCAGGCGTGCCGGGCAGGGCCTCCATGCCAAAGTCTTGCATCCGCTTGACCACAGCGGGATTGCCCAGTGCCTTGTTCAGATCGGTATTGAGGCGCTGCGTGACATTGGCAGGCAGCCCCTTGGGGCCCAAAATGCCTTGGAAGGCAAACACCTCGGTATTAGGCACTCCGACTTCGGCCAAGGTGGGCAAATCGGGCAGGGCAGGTACCCGCTTGGCCGAGCCAATAGCCAAAGCCCGCACCTTGCCCGATTGGATTACCGGCAGGCCCGCAGCCAGATCAAGGAACATGCACGGCACTTGCCCGGCCATCACATCTTGCAGCGCTGGTGCAGCGCCCCGGTAGGGGATATGCGTGAGGAAGGTCTTGGTGCGGTTTTTGAACATCTCCATCGCCAGATGGTGGGGCGAACCGTTGCCCGGCGAGGCGTAGTTGATTTTGCCCGGATTGGCGCGCACGTAATCCAAAAATTCCTTCATCGTTTTGGCTTCGAACGATGGGTGTACCACCAGTGCCAGCGGGAAACGGCTGATGCCGCCCACATAGGTGAAATCTTTTTCTGGGCTGAATGGCAGCTTGCTAAACAGGTGCTCGTTAAAGGCCAGCACAGCATTGTCTGCCGACATGATGGTGTAGCCATCGGCCTTGGCCGTGGCGACGGCTTGGGCACCGATGTTGGTAGAGGCACCTGGGCGGTTGTCCACCACGATCTGTTGGCCCAAGGTTTGGCGCATGGCCTCGGCCACGGTGCGCGCCAGCACATCGGTGCCACCACCGGCAGGATAGGGCACCACCCAGCGGATGAGCTGGTTGGGAAAATCAGCTTGGGCTTGCGCCCAAGGAGTGGCGGTGCTGGCTGCAGTGGCGGCCAAAGCGCTCAATAAGGTTCTACGTTGCATTTTTTGTCTCCTGTAATGATCCGAGAATGGCTGCCGGTGTGTGCAAAGCCCACCGCGCCACAGGTTTTGCCCTAAGCCTCTTGTGGGGCGGCAATCGTGAGTTCTAACGCGCCAAATAGGCTGTGGCCGTCTTTGCCCTTCATGTCGGCGCGTACGGTGTCACCGTAACGCAAAAATGGCGTGCGTGTGCGGCCTTGGTGCAGGGTTTCGATGGCCCGCTTATCGGCAATGCTGCAAGCGCCTTGGGGCCAATCATCGGTTTGGCCTTGGGGGTTGCTGGCCCCCGGATGGCTGACCGCACCACTGCCTAGCACGGCCCCCGCTTGCCACGGGCGCGTTTTGCAGCCTTGCGCCAGCAATTGGCCAAAGTGAAAGTGCATGGTGGGGCCGGTATCGCATAGGCCCAGCTTGCGGCCATTGCAGGCCAGTTGCAGCGTCAGGTGTACCTTGCCTTCTTGCCAAGCTGGGCCTAGTTCATCGGGGGTGATGGCCACCGGGCTGCATGCGGTGGCTGGGTGGCTGTGCAGGTGGCCTGCGGCTGTATTGGCCTGCTCTAGCTGGCGCAAGACGACATCGCCGGTGAGCATCAATAAACGAATCGCGCCCAAGGTCTGCGCTGGGGTGCTGCCACGGGGTAGATCACCCGTGATGGCAGCCAGCCCGGCTGCTAGGTCGATGCCCATAGCCTCGCTGGGCACCACCACCTCGTCACAAGGGCCCAAAAAAGCAGTGCTGCTACCACCATGAAGCTGTGGCTCTGTATAAAAAGAGGCTGGTAGCGGCTGCTGGTGCAGCTGGTATTGGCGCTCTGGTGCCGCCAGATAGGCCGTAGCGTGTACGCACTGGTAGGCCCGTGGCAGGGGGGCCATGCACTGGCGTGGATCAAACGCAAAAGCATGGGGTGCTTTGCCGGTATTGAGCTGCACATACAGCGCGTGTAATTGGGGGGCGAGAAAATCCCAGTCGTCTAACACCTGCTGCAAACGGCTGGCGATACCCGTCGCATAATGGGCCAAACCCAAGTCGCGGGAGACCACCAGCAATTGCCCGTCACGGGAGCCGTCCCGATAGGTAGCGAGCTTCATGACAGGTGCTTTCGGGGGCGCAGGATCACGGGAAAACTAGCGTAAATTACGCTTGGGTAAATTGATTTAACTAAATAAAACATCAAAATTCTATTCCACATGGACAAGGAACGCGCTGGCATCCAATCGGTCGAGGTGGGTTTTGCCCTGCTAGAGGCGCTGACCCATTCTCCCGGCCCCTTGATGCTCAAAGAACTGGCCGCAGCTGCCCAGATGAGTGCCGCCAAAGCGCACCGTTATTTGGTGAGTTTTCAGCGGTTGGGGTTGGTGGTGCAGGATAGCCGCTCGGCCCATTACGACCTTGGCCCCGCTGCGCTGCGGTTGGGGCTGGCTGCGTTGTCACGGTTGGATGCCGTGCGTTTGGCCCGCGAGCGCCTGCCCGCGCTGATGCAAGAGTTACAGCACACGCTGGCGCTGGCAGTCTGGGGCAACCACGGTCCCACCATTGTGCATTGGGAGCCATCGCCCCAGGCAGTGGTCGCCAATTTGCGCTTGGGCGATGTGATGCCGCTGCTGTCTTCGGCCACTGGGCGTTGCTTTGCTGCCTATATGCCCTCTGAGGTAGTGGCCCCTTTGCTCCATGCCGAACTGGCCCAAGCAAGCAAAACGCGCCATCCGGATGTTCCCACCAGTGTGCAGGCCGTGCAGGCACTGTGGCAGGAAGTGCGTGAACGCGGCAGCGCCCGCGTGGTCGATACCCTGCTGCCTAGCATTGGGGCCTTTTGTGCGCCTGTGTTGGATGCCAGCGGCCATTTGGTGCTGGGCATGACCACGCTCGGTTCTATTGCCACCTTTGATCCGGCTTGGGGTGGTGCCATTGAGGCCCCCTTGCGCGCAGCGGCGGCGCGCTTGTCCCATGATTTAGGTTATCGCAGCAAACTATGACTGTTCGGAACATGTTGCGCCCTTCTGTGCTGCGCCACCCGGTGTTGTGGATTACGGTGGCTGTGTTGCTGGCCCACGCCTTGGTGTTACAGGCCATGCCTTTGGCTGCCGATACCGAGGCGGCAGCCCCGGTGCTGGTGTTCAACACCCGTACTGTGATGGCACCTGCACCCGCAGCAAAAGCCCCTGCATCGGCAGCTGCGGTTGCGCCAGCGGTTGTTGCACCACCGCAGCGCAAGGGGCATTTGGCCCCAGCACGCCAATCTGCTACCGTTCCTGATGCCCCTGTGCCATCAGCACCTGGGGGTCAGGCTTTTGCCGCCACCACTGTAGTGGATGCGCCTACAACCGATCTTGGGCTTTCTTTGGCCGCAGAATTGGCAGCTCCGTTGGATTTGCCTCTCTCTACACCAGGGCCAGATGCCGCTGCTGGGGTGGTAGTCAGCCCTGTGACACAGCCTGAACCTGTACAGACGGTGGCTGTTCTGTCAGGGCAAGGCATCGTGCTCGCGGATGTGGCTACCCGTTCACGCCAGTACAGCAGCCGCGAGGCTGCGGGCAGCCACTCAGCCAGTGCGGCCCCTGTGCATATTCCGCCACCGCAGCGGTTAGAGTTTGAGGTGGTGGGGCAAGCAAAAAAGTTTCATTACCGTGCCAACGCTGAACTGCTCTGGCAGCACGATGGCGCGCATTACCAAGCCCGGCAAGAAATCAAGGTTTTGTTCTTGGGTTCGCGCACGCAAACCAGCCGAGGTGACATTGCCGCCCATGGCTTGCGCCCGCTGCACTTTAGTGACCGGTCGCGTGGTGAACAAACCGCCCAGTTTGACTACGCTCAGGGCTTGATCCACTTTAATGGTGATAGCCCGCAGGCTCCGCTGCTGCCCGGCACACAAGACCGGCTGAGTATTTTTATCCAGTTGGGGGCCTTGCTGGCTGCAAACCCAGAACGCTACACCACCGGCACCCGCATCCAGATTGCCACGGCAGGCGGGCGCAGCGCTAGCCCTTGGGCTTTTCGCATTGAAGGCTCTGAAACGTTAGATTTGCCTGTAGGTAGCTTGCCTGCCCTTAAACTGCAACGCCTGCCCCAAGATGCGAATGACAACGAGCAACGCTCTGAGTTATGGCTAGCCCCCAGCCTAGGCTACCTGCCAGCGCGCATCCAACTCACGCAAAACAACGGCGACTTTGTCGACTTGCGCCTGAGTGGCCACCATCCGGCACAAGCTGCCGAGCTTGCGTCAAAAAACCCTTGAACTGTACGCCGCCGCACTAATCTGAGATAGTAAGAATATGCCCCCTACCGACCCGGAGAACGCCATGCAGATGCTCTACGACTCAGAATCCTTTGTGGTGGTTCATATGCTGGCCGACGCTGTGGAGCCTGCTGTCCTGCCCGGCACTGCTGTGGATGCCGGTGCTGCCCCTGCGCCCCGGCTGGCGCGGCATGGTTTTGAGATTGTGGACAAACGCTCAGGCAAAGAGGTCTATCTAGACGGCTCTTGGGCTGAGATGTTTCAGCAGCAAATTCTGGCTTGGCAGCGCAACACCCCCACCCAAGAAGAAGTAGAAGAAGCCTTAGACCGTTACACTGGCCTCGCGCAAAATCCGGTGATTGTGCATTGATGCCGCCGTTGTTGGCATGAGCGCACAAGCTGCGGCCTTGCAGCGCGCCAAGCGCCAAGCGCTGGGGTTGCTGTTGCTGGTGACGGCGGTGTTTATTGTGAGCAGTGTGCTGCCGCGTGGCCTGTGGATGGATGCACTGCAAGCCACAGCAGAGGCGGCCATGGTCGGGGCGTTGGCCGATTGGTTTGCGGTGCGGGCGCTGTTTCACCGTGTGCCTATTCCGCTGATCGGGCGGCACACGGCCATCATTCCGCGCAACAAAGACCGCATTGGCGAGAACCTAGCCACTTTCGTGCGCGACCGCTTTCTCGATCCAGCCTCGCTGGTGGGCCTGCTGCGCCGCCATGATCTGGTTGAGCGTATGGCGCAGTGGCTATTGTTGCCAGACAACGCCCGCCATTTGAGCCAGCAGGTGGCGCGCATGGTGGCCGCAGCGCTGGAGGTGGTGCAAGATCGGCAGGTAGAGCACTTGATCCGCAAAGCGGCGCGGGCCTTGCTGGGGCGCATGGATTTGAGCCAATCTTTGGCCAAGGTGTTAGAGGCCCTGACCTACCAAGGCCGCCACCAAGCCTTGCTTAATGAGGCACTGGCGCAATTGATTAGCGTGCTACAAAACGCGGATACCCGCAGCCTGATCGCCCGCACCATCGTCCATTGGCTGAAAAAAGAGCACCCGCTCAAAGAAAAAATGTTGCCCACCGACTGGCTCAGTGACCAAGGCGCAGTGATGGTAGCCACTGCCTTGGAAGGCTTGCTGGCCGAAGTAGCACACAACCCACAGCACCAACTGCGCGATAAGTTTGATGCTGCCGTGCAATTGTTTATTACCCGGCTGCAAAATGATCCGGTGTGGGCACAAAAAGGCGAGCAGGTGCGCCGCTACTTGCAAACCAATCCTACCTTGGGCCACTATGTGCAAGAGCTGTGGCTGGGCTTGCGCACCAGCCTGCAACGCGATTTAGCCAATGAACAATCGGCGCTAGCACGCCATGTGCGGAGCATGGGTTTGTGGCTGGGCCAAGCGCTGGCGCAAGACGTTGCCTTGCGCCAAGCCTTGAATGAGCGGCTACAGCAATGGGCGCAGGCCCTAGCGCCGGAGGTGTCGCAGTTTGTGGCGCAACACATCCAAGACACCGTGCAGCGCTGGGACGCCCAAGATATGGCGCGCCTGATTGAGCTGAACATCGGCAAAGACCTGCAATACATCCGTATCAACGGCACCATCGTTGGCGGCCTGATCGGGCTGGTCTTGTTTGGCTTGTCCCATGCCCCGGCTATTTGGCTGGCGCTGGCAGCACCATGGATGTCTGCCCGCCCTTAGCGGAAAATCACTGTTTTGTGGCCATTGAGCAGCACGCGGTGCTCGCTGTGCCACTTTACCGCCCGTGCCAGCACTTGGCTTTCGGTGTCGCGGCCACGCGCTGTCAGTGTTTCCACGGTGTCCGTATGGTCAGCACGTGTAACATCTTGTTCGATAATCGGGCCTTCGTCCAGATC
>JAIESZ010000215.1 GCA_019745615.1 Burkholderiaceae bacterium | reverse complement strand
AGAAGCAACATCACTGAGCAGCGAAGCCTTGAATTCTACACCGGTTTTTGCTGCCATGGCAAAAGTTGTGCAAAAAAGATGTTTTCTCAGCTACGGACTGGTTTGGAGTGTGCCACACAAACCCGGTTGCGCCCAGCAGTCTTGGCTTCGTACAGTGCCACATCGGCACAGCGCAGCATTTGCTCGATGGTGGTGGCCTTAACGTCGCGTGGTGCTACACCTATAGATACTGTGAAATGCAGCACCCCCCCAGTGTCTAAGGCCACGCCCACCTGCGCCAGCGTAGCGCATAAGCGTTGCGCAATGTCTTGCGCCGCTGCTAGTGGTGTGTCGGGCAAGAGGATGGCAAATTCTTCACCTCCCAAACGTGCCAGTACGTCAGTGTCGCGCAGTTGTGGAGCCAGTGTTTTGGCCAGTGTGACCAAGACTTTGTCTCCAGTTGCATGGCCATAGCGGTCATTGACTTGTTTGAAGTGGTCAATATCGAGCATACAAACGGCCATTGGACGGTGATGGCGGCTGGCGTGCAATAGCTCACGCACGGCCAGCTCAAAGAAATGGCGTCGGTTGCACAGCCCCGTGAGGCCATCGGTGTTGGCCTTGCACTCTAGGGCTTTTTGCAACCGCTGGATTTCTGTCATATCTACACAGATGGTGCGACTGGACAAGAACTCGCCATGCGGACTCATCTCTGCGGTGGCATTGATCAATACGGGCAGGATGCTGCCATCCTTGCGCACCATCTCTAAAGCCAGATCACGCAAGCCGCCCGATACTTGGAGTTTGGTAAACAGTTTTTTGAAACGGGCGGCGCTGGCCCGTGTCAGCAGATCGGTCAGGTACAGGCGGTTTTGTACTTCGCTGCGCTCATAGCCTAGCCAGTGCAGCTCGGTCAGGTTCATGCGGATGATGCGTCCGTGGGGATTAAGCGAGTGGTAACCGCAAGGGGCTTGATCGTAGAGGGCAGCAATTTCTTGCGCATCTTTTTGTTCACGGGCGCGTTCGACATTGGCGTGGACTTTGCGATCAGCCAGCATCCAGCTCACCAAGGCCAGCACAACCAGCAATACTCCCACCAACACGCCGTGGCTGCGCCAGAGAAACGAAGTCTCCTCAAGGACATCGGTGGGTACAAGGATGACGGCTTTCCAGTAGTAGCCCTTGGGTTGCTGGGCCGTAGCGTGTGCCCCCTGATACTGGAGTAGGGCTGCCTTGGGCAAGGGCGAACTCTCCAGTGCCAACGGGTAGATGGTGTCGAACAAAAACGTGCCCTGCGCTGTGCGCACCGACCCTGTTTTTTGCCTCAACATGGCTTGCCAAGCTTGGGGATATTGCTGTGCAAAGTTGGGCTGGGTCTGTGCTGCTGGAGGAGCAGATGCAGGGGAAGTACCGGGGCCGGGACTGAGCCAGTCTCCCTTAGGCCCTACCAGCATGGCTTGATGGAATGGATTGTGCGCCATCACTTTGGCAAAGGCGTCAAACAATGCACTGATCTGGAAATCGAGCTGCAATAGGCCCAACTGGTGTTGGCGGCTGTTCAATACTGGTGTGCTGATGCGCATGAGGGTGACTGCATGGCCCGCCGCAGTGCTTACCAGTGGCAGGTGCTCAGACTCAGAAAGAGTGCTGCGCTCTACCTGCACCAATACCCGTCCCTGCAAGTCTTGCACTTGCAGATGCACATAACGGCCATAGTTGCGCACGACCTGCTCTAGCGCCAAGGTGAGGCGTTGCCGATTCAAGGCACTGGGCTGGTCGAAAAAGTCTGTCAGCACCGCCGAGCTGCTGATGACCCCCACGTCACCGGCGATCTCTAAAAACTCTTTGTGCACCATGTAATCGGCAATGCTCAAATAGCTTTGCTCGCGGGCTTCGATCACATCCTCGCGGCTGCGCAGATAGTTTTCGTGCAAGGGCCAACCTAACGCCATCAGTACACTCACCACCACCACCAGATAGGCTCCGGCCAGACGCAATACTTGACGTTTAAAAGCGTCGGTTTCTGCACTCATGGGATGCGGCCCCCCAATTAAAGTATGCCAAATTGGCTCTCTCCACCCTTGCGCTCAAGAGCAGCGCCTTGCAACTCAGGTATGACTATTTCAGACAAGCAAGATGCTTGCCCGTCGGTGCTAGCGGTGGTGGATTGGCAGCCACAGGCTCCCACCAAACCAGCGTTGGGAGCACCATGCAATGGCTGCGGACTGTGTTGTTTGGCCGCACCGTGTCCACTGGGCATGTGGGTGTCGCGGCGGCGCACTGGTGCCTGCAAGGCACTGCTGTGGAGCGATAGCCAACAGCGTTATCTGTGCGGCTTGCTGGCAAACCCAGCACAGATCACCGAATGGCATCACCCTTGGCTGCTACGCTGGTGCAGCCAACTAGCGCAGCGCTGGATTGCCGCTGGCACGGGTTGCGACGCTGATCTTGAATGGGAGAAGATGCCACCCACAGACTGCGTGGGACTGAAAGTAACAGAGGCAACAAATCCCAACAACAACGCTGTAAAAGCTACCAACAGATGAAAAACAGGTGTTAATCCACGCGATAGAGTGGTGGCTTCTGCGTTTACTATGCCTAAGCATTGGGTACTGACAATCGAGCCCCTACCAAAGGAGAGACCAGATGACATTCATGCCGTGGAGTGATGCAATTGCCGTGGGTATTGAGGAGGTGGACGAGCAACACCGGGTGCTGGTAGATTTGATCAACGAGCTGCACGATGCGCTGACAGCAGACACGCTAGACCGGGGGGCGATTGGCCATGTGCTGGAGGGGTTGATGGACTACACCATGAACCACTTCATCATGGAAGAAGAGTGGCTTGAGCGCCACGACTACCCAGACCTTGTAGCGCACAAGGCGATGCACAACCACTTTACCCGCACCATCATGAGCGCTCTGACCGATTTTGAGGATGGTCAGCACCTGCCTTATGAGCTGATGGAGTTTTTAAAGCACTGGCTGCTGGAACACATCATGCGCACCGACAAGATCTACGTGCCTTTTTTGCAAGCCCACGGCATTACTTGAGTGCGCGCACCACTGCAGGTGCGGTAGCGCGATTCTTTTTTTGTAAAAAGACGCGCAGTTCTTTGTCGTTGCGACGAATGTGCAAGGACAGCCAGTCGCGCAGGGTGGTAGATAACTGAGAGGCTACCGTCATGCTGCCTTCGCGGTGTTTGCGTTGCAGTTCGTGCAATTGGGCCACAAACAGTACGTGGGTGTGTTTGTGCCGCTCTAGGTTGGGAAACTGGGCCAAGGCCATTTCGTGCTCTTCGTGGCGCAGGTGTGCTTCGGTGTCAGCAATCACCCGCTCTAGCAGCTGCCCCACGATTTCGTTGCCTCGACCATCGATGGTGGCGGTGTGCAGTGCATTGACTTGATCGACCAATTTTCGGTGGTCTTGGTCAATGGTGCCGTTGTCGATGACCATGTCATCAGCCCAAACAAAATAAGCCATTTTTTTCTCCTTGGGTATCTGTGTCGAATGGCACACGAAAGTGCCATTTGCTTGGCATGGCCCATTACATTTCTAGCAGCATGGGTAGTTTTTCTAACAACGCATCGCGCAGCACATAAATTTCAGGGAGGCGCTCTAGCACCATTGCTTCCTGACCTCGGTGTTTGAGCGCCACCAAAGCTTCGGCCTGAGCATGGATTTTTTGGTGCAACTGCTCAATGTGTTCAAACATGGCATTGCCTGCATGGCGCTCGCGCCCGCCCTCGTGTTGTAACCAGTGGCTAAAGCGGCAGTTGTGTAAATCTAACACGGGTATGGTAGGGCGCTCACCGCGCAGGTAGCTGGTAATGCCTGTTACCCATGCGCGGTGCTCGACCATCGCAAACAACAGCGGCAGATCGTCGCGCTGGGCGTGCGGCAAATCGAGCCAAGAAGGCTCAGGGTGCCATGTAGCCAACCAGTTTGGCATCTGGGTTGCAGGCATAGGCCTAGCAATGGCATAGCCTTGGCCCCACTCACAGCCCAAGCGCAGCAGCATCACCCCATGCGCCACGGTCTCAACCCCTTCGGCAATCACTTGGCGTCGGAACACCCGCGCCAACCCCAGCACGCCTTCGAGAATCGCCATATCGTCGGGATCATCGAGCATGTCACGAACGAAACTTTGGTCAATTTTGAGCAGTTTGGCTGGTAGGCGGCGCAGATAGGTCAAGGACGAGTAGCCGGTGCCAAAGTCGTCCAAAGCAAAGCCTACCCCCATCTCGTGGCAGGCGTCCATCAAGCGCGAGATGCCCGGAATATCGTCCAGCGCATTGGTCTCTAGCACTTCTAACTCTAAATCACCGGGGCCGATATGGGGATGCAGGGCCAACAAGTGGTGCAGCCGGGTGACAAAATCGGGCTGCTGCAATTGGCGTGCGTCCATATTGACGCTGACCGGAAGGCTTAAACCTTGCGCCTTCCATGCCTCAATTTGGGCCATAGCGGTCTCTAGCACCCATTCGCCCATTTGCACTGCAAGCTCATCGCTTTCTAAGGCGGGCAAAAAGGCTGCCGGTGCCAGCACCCCACGCTCAGGGTGCAACCAGCGAATCAGGGCCTCAGCCCCGACCACCTCGCCGGTACGCATGTTGACCTTGGGTTGGTAATACAGTGCAAACTCGTCTTTTTGCAAGGCTTGGCGGATGTTTTCTAGGCCTTCATGGTGTCCGCGCAGGTGGCGATCTTGCTCGGCATCAAAGACGTGGTAACGGTTTTTTCCCGTCACTTTGGCTTGGTACATGGCTTGGTCTGCTTGGCGCAAAAGCTGATCGGCATCGACCTCTTCAGACTGCGGAAAAAACGCCACACCCACGCTGGCAGACACTTGCAGTGCAATACCATCGGTCAACACGGGCTGGGCAGCGGCGATCAGCAAGCGATCGAGCACCACGCCAGCCGCTTCGTGCTGTGACAAACCGGCTAACACCGCTACAAACTCGTCACCGCCAATCCGGGCAATGGTGTCGCCCTCACGCAGGGCGTGCTGCATACGCACAGCCAACTCAATCAGCAGCCTGTCGCCCATTGCGTGGCCGTAAGTGTCATTGACGGCTTTGAACCCATCCAAATCCAGAAACACTACCGCTAGTTTTTTGGCATAACGCCCGGCATGTGCCATGGCTTGGCGCAAGCGGTCGGCCAACAGCACGCGGTTGGGCAAGCCCGTCAAGGCGTCGTAGTGGGCAATGTGCTCTAGCCGTTTTTCGTTTTCTTTTTGCTGTGAGATGTCTGAAAACAGCGCCACATAGCGCAGCACCTTGCCTTGAACATCGCACACTGCACTGATAGTGAGCATTTCGGCATAGACCTCACCGCTTTTGCGCCGGTTCCAGATTTCACCCGTCCAGCGCCCTTTGTCTGACAACTCGGCCCACATGTTGGCATAGAAATCAGCACCTTGCCGCCCAGAACTGAGCATGTTGGAGTTCTTACCAATCACTTCATCGCGACGGTAGCCCGTAATGCGTGAA
Organism: Burkholderiaceae bacterium; assembly: GCA_019745615.1. GTDB lineage: Bacteria > Pseudomonadota > Gammaproteobacteria > Burkholderiales > Burkholderiaceae_C > Simplicispira. Next base: position 9,950 of record JAIESZ010000215.1, on the reverse strand, counting down.
AAAGCCGCATTGACCTCAATCATGTCGCCCTGCGGTGAGGTAATCATGATGCCCTCGCGGGCATGGCTAAAGACGCTGGCCGCCAATTTGAGCTGCTCTTGGGCGGCGTTTTTCTGGGTGACGTCGGTGATGGTGCCAACGTAGTGGCGCAACTGGTGGGCGGCGTCTTTCACGGCGTTGATGCGCAGCAAAACGGTGTAGAGGTGGCCCTGTTTGTGTCGATTAAAAATCTCACCTTCCCAATGACCATAACGCAGCAAAGTGGCCCACATCTGGAAATAAAACGCACTGTCTTGGACACCCGACGCCATAAAGCGTGGGTTGAGGCTTAACGCTTCGGCAGTGCTGTAGCCCGTCACGCGCTCAAAGGCCGGATTGACCGACAGGATATGGGCATCGGGCGTCGTGATGATGATGGCATCGGAACTGCTCTCGAACACACTGGCGGCCAAACTGCGTTCTTCGTCCAGTTGTGCCTGTTGTTGGGCCACATGCTGTTGCCGGCGTAACGCCGCAAAGCCCACCACGGCCAATGCCAACAAACTGGGCACAAAAATACCGGCCAAGCGCCGCGCCTCGCTGGCCCATTCGGCCAGAATGGCGTCACGATCTATCTGCGCAGCCACCACAATCGGGAAACGGCTAGAAACCCGGTAAGCGGTTAACACTTGTTGCCCGGTGGGCAGTTTTTGCTCTAGCACCCCTTGTTCGTTGCGGGCAATACCTTGGGAAAAATGACCCGCAGCACCTGCGGTTCCGGCACGCTCGTGGGGGGAGGCAGACATCAGCAGTACATCATCGTAACGCAGCCACTGCACATAACCGCGCTCAGACTCCATCAAGTTGCTGGCATAGTTAATAAAGTAATCGGGGTTGATGGCGGTGAGCAGCCACTGCGTCTTTTCTGTGCCCGACAGCCTGCGCAGTACCGGCACCAAGTGGGGCTCGGTGGGCGATAGGGCGGCCGCTTGGGTGACGATGGAAGCCGACACAAAATCGCGACCCTGCCAAGGGTTGCCAATGCGCAAAATGGGGGCCTCAGGGTTGTGCAACGGGTAAAACCCCTGCAAATCAATCACCATGCCGATATTGGCTGGGTTGGAGCTATCGAGCACCTGCCCCCGCTCATCGAGCACGGCGATAGAACGCAGATAGGGCATAGGCCGCAACAGCTCACGCAGACGCGGACCTAAATCTTTGGGCCCAATGCCGTTTTTGTATAAGGGATTGATATTTTCGGCAGCAAAATCAATCAGTTGCAGTGTTTGGGTCAGGTGCTCTTCAAAGTGACGGGCATGAATGACGGCATGTGCGAAACCGTTGCTCAGTGCATCTTCACGCAAGCGCCAAAGCGTAAAACCCAGCGCCGATAACCAACCCATCGCAAGAACTACTGCTGAGAGCACCCACAAAATATGGCGTCGTTTGACCTCAGAAGGCAGCATAAAAAGATAAATTGAGGAAACGACGCAGCAGGCACTCTGTGCTTGCTACTTACTTGGCAACCACAATAGGCTCGAGTCCGTGGCGTTGGGCATTGGCGCGCAAACGGCCATCACGTTTCATGTCTGCCAGCACCTGCTCAACGCGCATATGCCAACGGCTGTCTTGGGGGTGCATGGCCCAAGCATAGGGGGTAATATGAAAAGTGCTGCTGGGAGATACCAGCCGGGCCCAATCGCTGCGGTCGAGCATACGGCGACTGAAGGGGTAGTCGGTCATGAACACGTCGGCCCGGCCCGATTGCACCTCTTGCTCTCGCGCCGCCGGGGTATCGACCACGCGCAACTCGGCCCATTGCAGCCGCTCTTTCATGATTGGCTCGTGCAGTGTGCCCTTGGCCACCACTACCACCGTGCCGGGCTTGTCAATATCGGCCCACGCTTGGATGCGTCGGTTGGTTTTGGTGGTGATGGCGTAGATGTCACTGGCCAAGTGCGGCTGGGTAAAGTGCAATTTCTCTTGGCGTGCTGGCGTGATACCGATGGCAAACATGGCGATGTCACAACGGTCTTGGGTCACATCGTCTACCAATTTGGCAAACGAGCTATCGACAAACTCGGCCTTGGCACCCAGTGCCTTGGCCAAATCGTGCGCATTGTCGATATCTATGCCAGAGAGCAGTTGCGTTTTGGGATTACGAAATGAAATGCCGTAGTAGTCGGGCCAAATGCACACCCGCAAGATTTGGCTGGCCTGAATGCGCTGCAAACGGCTGGGCTCATCGGCAGCTTGGCTGTGCAGGGCAAAAAAACCCGCTAACCACAGGGCGGTGAAGGAAAAACAGCGCTTCATGGTACAAATTTACCCAAAAGATCAAAGGCTCCCAGTTCAGCGGCCCTGTAGCACTAGCGCTCTGGAGGATGATGTGCCAGGTGCATCCCCTAGGCGAAAAACGCTGGCCGTTTGCACCAGTGTGTGCGCCTGTTGCTCCAGTGCTTGGGCAGCGGCGGCGGCCTCTTCAACCAAAGCTGCATTTTGCTGCGTGACTTGGTCCATCTGCAACATGGCTTGGTTGATTTGCTCAATGCCTTCGGTCTGGTCTTGGCTGGCGGTGCCGATTTCCCCCATGATGTCGGCCACCCGGCGCACGCTGACGACGATTTCATCCATCGTGCTGCCTGCTTGCTCTACGAGCGAACAACCGGCACTGACGTTGCCCACCGACGCATCAATCAATACTTTGATTTCTTTGGCTGCTGCGGCACTGCGCCCAGCCAAGGCGCGTACCTCAGAGGCGACCACCGCAAAACCGCGCCCCTGTTCACCAGCACGTGCCGCCTCGACCGCTGCATTGAGTGCCAAAATGTTGGTTTGAAACGCAATGCTATCGATCACGCTGATGATGTCGGCAATTTTGCGCGAGGAGGTGTTGATCGCTTCCATGGTGTGTACCACTTCAGAGACCACATGCCCCCCCCTAACCGCTACTTGGGCCGCAGATTCGGCCAAAGTGTTGGCATGTTTGCCGCTGTCAAAGTTTTGTTTGACGGTGTTGGCCAACTCTTGCATGGAGGCTGCTGTTTGCTGCAAAGCGCTGGCCTGCTCTTCGGTGCGTGAGGACAGATCTTGGTTGCCGGCCGCAATCTGCCCAGTGGCAGTGGCTATGGTGTCGCTGCCGCTGCGCACCTGCGTGACGATGTGGGCCAAACTGGCATTCATATCTTGCAGGGCTTGCAGCAATTGGCCGGTTTCGTCGGTGGAATGGACGTGAATATGGCTGGTTAAATCACCCGCTGCTACGGCCCGTGCCACTTCCACTGCGCTGCGCAAGGGGGCGGTGATGGAGCGCGTAATCCACAGTGCCAGCACGATGGCACTGAACAGCCCACAACCGCCCAGTGTGAGCAACAGCACACGACTGGTATGAACCTCTTCACGGGCAATGGCACCGCTTTTGACCACTTGGCGCTGCTCCATCTTCGCCAGTGCATCAACACGCTGCTGCATGGTATTGAGCTCAGGCAGGGTCTGAGTGTTCATCTCTAGCGTGGCTTCTTCTAGCTGCCCAGCATCGACCAGCGCATTGAGCTTGGCCTGCGAGGTCACGTAGCGGCCCCGCGCCTGCTCGGCTTCGGCCAGCAGGGCCTTGGCTTCGGGCAACACCACCAAGGTTTGCAGCGTCTTAAAGGCCTCTACAAACGTATTGCGGGCGGCCACAATCTCGGCGCGCATCTTGGCGCGGTGGGTGGCATCAGGGGCGGTCACGATCTCGATGGTGCGCCGGGTATTAGCCAAAGCGATGGTGCTCAGGGTGTTGGCTGCATCGGCCTTGACCCAATCGACTTCGATCAGCTGGCTGTTGGCGTCGGCCACGTCGGTCAGACAATGCAAGCTGACCAGCACCATGGACAACATCATGGCAATGAGTAAACCAAATCCGAGCGCCAGACGGGTGCCAATCAAGAGGCTGCGCCTTGGTGGCGGGGACATAGGTGGCATACAAGTTTCCTTGAAAAGGGTCAAACAGAAAGTTGAAAGTCACGGAAGGCTCGCATTTTTGCATTACAAGACGAGATTGCCCCATCTGTACCCACAGCAAATCTGATCCAGCGCACAAAGGTGGCTGATTTAAAGCCCCCGGCCCTTGACCAACGCCATGATTTGGGCAGCATCAAGCGTGGCGGCTTTTTGCTGCATCTGCGGCAGGTATTGGGTTTGCAGCTGTTTGGCGGGTGCCAGCAGGTCTTGGTAGCTCGAACGCAGCACACTGGTGCTCATGCTGCGCCCACCGGCGTAGTAACGCTTGGCCAATTGCCCCAAGGCGTAAGTGGTGGCAAACGAGAAGGCCATGCCGGTGGCGGTGCCACCGAGTTTGCCCGCTGTCTTGCCCAGCGCCTTACCCAACAGGCCACCAATGAGCTTGCGGCCAAACTGCTCCAGATACTGCGACGTGAGGCCGACCCCAGCAGCAGCAATGAATTCTTTGATATGGCCCGTATCCAAATCGACACCATGCGCCTTGCCGATGGCGTAAACCATTTTGACCTGCAAAGGGATGATGGCCATCGAGGCCCAAGACTGGGGCAGTAGCTCCAGCGCGCCATTAAGGATGGCGTAGTTGAGGATGCTTTTGTCCAGTTCGGCTTCGGGTGGCCGCAGGGCGGTGGTGGGCACAGGTGCAGGCGCTGCGGCATGGGCCAGCACCGCAGCCGTAGCTGCCGTGGCAGCCACAGCGGTGGCAGCGGCTGCCGGTGCGCCCCACTGCGCAAACAAGCCCGCTCCGGGCAAGGCGGTGCTAGCGGGTGCCGGGGCTACTGCGGGTGCTGCGGGCACCGATGCAGCCCAAGCCGCCACCGTGTTAGCTTGTGCTTCAAACGCCTGCACCGCCTCAGTGGACAGACCACATTGGCGACGCAAATCGGCCAAGAACAGGCGCTCTGGCTCACTTTGGCTGCCATCGGCATCACAAACGCACACCGCCATCTCGTAGGCCAGCTGGCGATGGGCCGGATCGCTTAACGCTTGCACAGCACCGGCCACCGACACCCGGCGCAGTAGCACATCTTGGTACAAGGAGGTGAGTGGGTAGCCACCTTGGGCGTCACAGAGGGATTCGGCCATCTGGCGAATGGTTTCGCGCTCGGTTTCGGCCTTGTGGCCATCGGCAAAAGCAGCGTACAGGGCAATGGTGAGCAAGGCGCGCTGTTGTTCGAGATTCATGGCAAAACTCCTGTGGCGATGGAACGGGTAGGGTGGACATCATGGCAGCAGACGCTCCATGCGTTGTTTCTAAATGTCTGCTCAGAGTACGGGGTCTCGGCAGCAGTTCCGCTAGGCCGCGCAAGAACGCGTCACAGCCGGTGGCGATAATGTGCCCCATGCCAAACCGCTGGAAACCCAATGTCACCGTGGCCGCCATCATTGAGCGCGACGGGAAATTCATGCTGATCGAGGAAAACACCGCCGATGGTCTGCGCCTGAACAACCCTGCTGGGCATTTAGACCCCGGAGAATCGCCTGTGGCCGCCTGCACGCGCGAGGTGCTGGAGGAGACGGCCTACGATTTCACGCCGACTGGGCTGGTGGGGGTATATCTCAACCGTTTTACCCGCACCCGTACCGGGCATGACATTACCTACCTGCGCTTTGCCTTTTGCGGCACCCTAGGAGCGCACCACCCTGAGCGCCCCTTGGATGACGGCATCATTGGCCCGGTTTGGCTGACGCTGCAAGAGCTGCGCGCCAGCACTGAGCGCCACCGCAGCCCACTGGTGCTGCAATGTATTGAAGATTACTTGGCAGGCCAGCGCCACCCCGTAGCGCTGATCCACACTGATGCCAGCGTACTGACCAGCCCGCACACATCCCAGCCGGACTGAAAGAGAGTGCCACGATGAGCAAACAACGTGTGGTGGTGGGTCTGAGCGGTGGCGTCGATTCAGCAGTAACAGCCTATTTGCTGAAACAGCAAGGCCACGAGGTGGTCGGCATCTTCATGAAAAATTGGGAAGATGACGACGACAGTGAATACTGCTCATCGAACATTGATTTCGTCGATGCCGCTGCGGTGGCCGATGTGATTGGCATTGAAATTGAGCATGTCAATTTTGCGGCAGAGTACAAAGACCGGGTTTTTGCCGAGTTTCTGCGTGAATACCAAGCTGGGCGCACACCCAACCCAGACATCCTGTGCAACGCCGAAATCAAGTTCAAATCTTTTTTAGACCATGCCATGCGGCTGGGTGCAGAAAAAATTGCCACCGGCCACTATGCCCGCGTGCGCCAAAACCCCAGCACGGGCCTGTTTGAGCTGCTCAAGGGGCTAGACCCCAGCAAAGACCAGAGTTACTTTTTGCACCGGCTCAACCAAGCGCAGTTAGCAAAGACGTTGTTTCCGGTGGGCGAGCTGCACAAAACCGAAGTGCGCCGCATTGCCGAAGAAATCGGCCTACCCAATGCCAAAAAGAAGGACTCTACCGGCATCTGTTTTATTGGCGAGCGGCCATTCCGTGAGTTTTTAAACCGCTACATCCACCATGCCCCCGGCCCCATCTTGGACGAGCGCGGGCGCAAAATTGGCCAGCATGTCGGCTTGAGCTTTTACACACTGGGCCAGCGCCAAGGCTTGGGCATTGGTGGCATCAAAGAAAAAGGGGCACAGCGCGGCGGCGGCGAACACCAACCTTGGTTTGTAGCGCGCAAGGAGCTCGATAGCAACGTGCTGCGCGTGGTGCAAGGCCACGACCACCCGTGGCTGCTGTCGCACCAGCTGACGGCACAAGATGCCAGCTGGACAGCGGGGCATCCGCCAGCGGCGGGCTCCTATGCTGCCAAAACCCGCTACCGCCAGCAAGATGCCGCCTGCTCGCTGGCGCTGGCAGGTGCGCCAGATTTCGCGCTCGACTTTACCGAGGCCCAATGGGCAGTCACGCCGGGGCAATCGGCGGTGCTCTACGACGGAGAGGTTTGTTTGGGCGGCGGCGTGATTGCTACAGTGGGTGGGTAGCACCATAATCTGACCATGAATGCCACCTACCTCCCACAGAACCCTCCGACGCTCCAAGGGCTGGTGCGTGCCATTGCCGAGTCCAATGCCGATGACAGCCTAAGCAACCCCCTCACCCCAGCGCAGTGGGAAACTTTATCGACCTACCTACAGCCCCACACCCTAGAGGCTGGTCAGGTGTTGTTTGCCAAGGGGGTGTTAGATCGCACCCTGTATTTGGTCGAAAGTGGCAACCTGAGCGTGCATTACGAGGATGAAAAGCAGCGCCTGCGCATGGCCGTGGTGGGGCCGGGTGCAGTGGTGGGGGAGGGAGGGTTTTTCTCCCACCGCCCACGCAGTGCCACCGTGCAAGCGGCCACTCCTAGCCGCTTGTGGGCCTTGCCAGCGCTGCGCTTTACCGAGCTGTCTAACCGCCAACCAGCCATCGCGCTGGCCCTGTGTATGGCCGTAGGGGCCGTGGTGTCCAAACGACTGAGCAACCGCCGCCGTCGTGTGGCCGCCACCTGAAAAAACGCCCTAGTGCCCCCACAACGGGGCCGTGGGGCCTTTAAGTGTTGAGATAACGCAGAATCTACAACCATCACCTTAAGGCAGTCCAAGTACACTCTTTCAAATTTTTACAGGTGCTAGCGGAAGAAAGAATGTCATGTCCTTGTTGAGCTGGTTTACGCGCAAATCTACCCCGGCCAAGCCGCGCACAAGCGACGGGGCTGGCTTGCTCAATGCCGATGCCACAGTGCCCTTGGCACCGGGAGCCGATGGTCAGCCGCTGCTCAAACCGGCCCCCACAGAACATGCTGCCAACCGCGTCAACGAGCGCCTAGAACGGCGCGAGCTGCTGTATATCGTGGTGCGTGATGCCATGGTGCGCGCAGGCGTGCTCTCGGCCAGTTACAAGTTCAAGGTGTTGTCGCTAGACCAAAAGGGCCGCCAGTTTTTAATCATGATGGACTTGGCGCGCGAATATGGCGGTGAGACCGCACGACTGAGCGAGATTGAAGCCCTGATCGCCCAAACTGCCAAGACCCGCTACGACATCGCCGTCACCGCCGTTTATTGGCGCATCAATGACCATGTGGCCGTGGGCCTACCGCAAAAGGTGACCCCAGCGGGCCTGGTGCAGACGCCAGCACCACCCAGCCGCCCAGCCACATCAGCCAGCGGCACAGAGCGCCCCGTATCCCACCGCCCCCGTCCTGTGCCTGTAGGGGCCGCAGCGCCAGAGCAAACTGCACCAGCCCCCGTACCCGTAGCGCCACCACCTGTGGTGGTGCCTGTGGCCCAAGCCCCCGCCCATGCACACGGCTCGCGCTTTGACCCGATTGAGGCCGATGAGGTAGCCGCGTTCAAGCGGGCCTTGGCCAGTGCCGCTGCCGCTCGCCCCCCCAGCAGTGCGCCGCTAGGGGTGTCTGTGCATTCTGGCCCGCTGCGCCAGCCGGTCAGTGACACCGGCTTTGCCGACACCGAACTGCCCACCGAGGCCCGTGGCCCCGACTTGGGCAGCACCCAATACGGCGAGCTGCGCTAAAGGCTTGTTCAACCATCTAAAGTCCTGCGTTGGCCCTTAACCACGCAGCAGTTTGTCTTGCGCCCCCAGCAAAGCCGAAGGGTGGCCCGACAGCACCAGCGTGTCGCCCGCCGCCAGCACCAACACATCGGCCAGCGCGGCAATGCGCCCGTTGCTGTGGCGCAGACTGAGCACTCGTACCCCCATCGCGTGCAAGGCCAGCTGCTCTAAGGGTTGGCCCAGCGTCTTGGCACCGGGGGGCAAGGTGATGGTAGACAGGCGCTCTTGGTCGCGCTCTTGCACCGTATCATCATCGGCCCCATGAAAATAGCCCCGCAGCAAGTTGTAGCGCGCTTCGCGCTGGTCTTGCACCAAGCGGATCACACGGCGCATCGGCACCCCCACCAAGGCCAGAGCATGGCTGGCCAGCATCAGCGAGCCTTCAATGGCTTCGGGCACGATCTCCGTAGCGCCCGCTGCCTGCAAGCGGTCTAGGTGCAAATCATCTTGCGTGCGCACCACCACCGGCACCTGTGGCGCATGGCTGCGGGTATTAGCCAGCACCTTCAGCGCCGAAGGCACATCCAAGTAGGTGATAGCCACCGCACTGGCGCGCACCAGCCCGGCCGCCACCAGTGCCTGCAAGCGTGTGGCATCGCCATAAACCACCGAATGGCCCGCTGCTGCCGCTTGGCGCACCCGGTCGGGGTCTAAGTCCAGCGCCATATAGGGGATGCCCTCTTGCTCCAACATCCGAGCCAAGTTTTGGCCGCAACGGCCATAGCCGCAAATAATCACATGCTTGCTGGTATCAATGGCCTTGCGGGCAATGTGCGTCATCTGGATAGATTGCTGCAACCAGTCACTGGCTACCAACTTCATGACGATTTGGTTGCTGTACATGATGAGAAAGGGCGTAGCCAGCATCGACAACACCATCGCCGCCAAAATCGGGTTCATCAATGCAGGGCGCAATAGGCCATGCGTCTGCATCAGTGCCAACAGCACAAAGCCAAACTCCCCAGCCTGCGCCAGATACAGCCCGGCGCGCAACCCCACCCCGGTGGTGGCCCCCATGCCCCGCGCCAACAGCAAAATCAGCCCCAGTTTGAGCAGCAACGGCACCGCCAGCAGGCCCAGCACCAGCGCCCATTGCTCTAGCAGGATATGCCAATCGAGCATCATGCCAATGGTGATGAAGAACAACCCCAGCAGCACATCATGAAAAGGCCGAATATCGGTGCCCACCTGATGGCGGTATTCGGTCTCAGACACCAACACCCCGGCAATAAAAGCCCCCAAAGCCAAGCTCAGGCCCGCCAATTCGGTTAACCACGCCAGCCCCAAGGTAATGAGCAACAGATTGAGCATGAACAGCTCATCGCTTTTGCGCCGTGCTACCAGCGTCAACCACCAACGCATCAGCCCCTGCCCCCCCGTGAGCAGCACCGTGACCAACACCACCGCCTTGAGCGACGCCCAACCCAAGGCTGG
>JAIESZ010000126.1 GCA_019745615.1 Burkholderiaceae bacterium | reverse complement strand
CAGCCGATGGCAATATAGTCAAACACCTCGCGGTCACGCAGTTTTTTCTTGCGCGCATCGGCCCGAAACTCTACCAATTGCATGGCAGGCCAAGCCGTTTTGCCATCCAAAGACAGCACAGGGCCATCGGGCAGCAGCACATTGAGTTGTGGTGCTAATTCTTGCAGATAGCGCCATGCTTCTTTGCAGGCCGATTCGGTGGCTTGGGTGTTTTGTTCCACGCCTTGGATTTGTTGCTCGCGTTGGCTTTGTACCGCGCTGGCTTGCGATTTCAATTGGCTTAAAAAGCTCATCAGTTTGCGCGTGAAACCTCGGCATTCATGCCGGGGAGGTAGAGCGCGGAACGCACAGCGTTCCTGGCTTTGGGCCTTGCTTGTTCACGTCCTGTGTTGTCGGCCCGGTTGAAGAAGTAGCCATAACCACGCTGAATGACGCGGCAATGCTTGTGGCTGATGCCTTGCACCACGACAGATTTACCGTCTTGGTGGCTTTGGATGTTGAAAGAGCCACTGGCCCGCACTGCTACCCGTCCAGTGTGGATACCCGCTTTGACACCCGAAGGCACGTCAGCGCGCACCATGTCGCCGGTGCCAAAGCCATGCACACGTTTGGTACGCATCAGGTAGCCCCTTGGGAAGCCAAATTTGTCTAACCGGGTACGCTGGTAGCTACCCCGGCCTGTGGCCTTGAGGGTCAATGTGGGGCGTTGCCAGTTTTGGATGGCGGCGATGGTTCCGACGCAAGCGGCGTCGAGCGCGTGCGTCTTGGGTACTCCCAAGGTGCAGCGGTTGAACTTGGTTTGGCCGCCCGAAGCCAGTTCGACCGGCAGGCCGGTGGTTTTGAGGGCATTGACCAGCGCCCAGCGCGTGGCATTGACTGCCGCTGCATCGCGCAAAGGTTTCTTTGCATCGGCCAGTATTTTGGTCAAGCGTTTTTTGTCTTTGGCTAAAAAATCTTCAATGCTGCGCGCTGCTTTTTTCTGGTTGCAGCACCGGCAAGCCAGCGTCAGGTTGGACACCCGATTGCTACCGCCTTGTGCTTTGGGGCGGATATGTTCCACCTGCAGCGGTACATCTTTGGCATCGCAGTACGCGCATTGGTGGCCCCATTTCCCCAGCAGGTACTCTCGCAATTCGTAGCCAAACAAGGTGCCCTGTTGGTACTCGACGCCGGAAATTTCCGGGTTTTGCAGCGCCTGCATATCAAAACGCACCAGTTCACTGCTGATGGCGCTAACCGGTGCCCAGCGCTGGATGCGCTGCACCCAAGCCATGCAGGTGTCCACCCGGTGTTGCAGCGAACGGGCCAACCAGCCAGATTTTTGGTTGCCGCGATTGAGAAAACGCAGGGCGCGGTAGCGCAAATGGCTTCTGCGCCGACGGCGCATTTGTCTGCGGGCGGTTAAGGCTTCGGAGATTTGCTTGCCGCGATGGATTAACTCCATCAAGTTCAGCACAACGGCAGCGGTTTGCACCTCGCCAGTTTGCTTGTCGATGACTTGGGCATCGCGCACCAGCGCCAAACCGGTGGTTTTGCTGCCGGGGTCAAGTTTCAGGCGCAGCGGTTGAAAAGCGCATGTGTCCGCTGCACGATCCGTGAGCCGAATCACCATCGGCACGAGTCTATGCACCCGCGCCCGGCCACGCGCCAGCAGCAGCCGTGCGCGCTTTTCGGCGCAGGGCATCAGCGCCTTGCCTTGGTTGTCCAACACAAAAACTGCCACGCATCTCTCCAAAAATCAGCTGTCTTTCCAGCAGTCAGCCCTTACGGGCCTAGTGACGGACATCTTTCGATGTCGCTCCCCTCGGAAATGTCGGCAACCGGCTCCAGCGCCTTGCGGTGCTGCGGCTTCAACCTTCGGGCCTTTACCTTTGCCCAGCATGATCAAAACCTTGCAGAGCAGCAAACTGAGGAAGCATTTGCTGGTGCGTCTGAACGACCTGTTGTCAACGTAGCGGATTGGTTACCGCTTTCCCTGGTCAACCGGGCTTGAATCCTTTCAGCTTCAAGCCCCATCCTTCAGGATGGGGTGATTGACGGCAGTTGTTTTTTACATGGGTTTATCTTCAACACCGCCAGCACCTTTAGGCGCAGCAGGCATCAATTACTTCGCGTACCAAGGCATCGGGCGCAGCGCGCATCACCGCTTGGCCCGGCCCGTCGATCAGCACAAAGCGGATTTCACCGCCTTCGGCCTTTTTATCGACACGCATCAACTCCAGATAACGCCCAGCATTGTCCGCCGCATCCAGCACCGGGCCGCGCACGGGCAGGCCAGCGCGTTGTACCAAAGCCGTGAGGCGTGCGACAAAGGCGGTATCGACCAGTCCCAAACGGCAAGACAGTTCTGCCGCCATCACCATGCCTGCGCCCACGGCTTCGCCATGGAGCCAAGCGCCATAGCCCATACCAGCCTCTATCGCATGACCAAAGGTATGGCCAAAATTAAGAATGGCGCGCAGGCCCGATTCGCGCTCATCTTGGCCCACCACCCAAGCCTTGATCTCGCAACTGCGGCGCACGGCATGGGCTAGCGCCTCCACATCACGGGCCAACAGGGCATCGATATGGGCCTCTAACCAATCCAAAAAGGCCATATCGGCAATCGGGCCGTATTTGATGACTTCCGCCAGACCAGCGCTGAGTTCGCGCACAGGCAGGGTATTGAGCGTAGCCAAATCACACAGCACCAAGCGGGGCTGGTAAAAAGCGCCAATCATGTTTTTGCCCAGCGGGTGGTTGATAGCCGTTTTACCGCCCACCGAAGAGTCAACCTGCGCTAACAACGTCGTAGGCACCTGCACAAACGGCACGCCGCGCATATAGCTGGCCGCAGCAAAGCCGGTCATGTCACCCACCACGCCGCCGCCCAAGGCAAATAGCACCGTTTTGCGGTCACAGCCGTGGCCAAGCAGGGCATCAAAAATCAGATTCAGTGTTTCCCACGTTTTGTATTCTTCGCCATCGGGCAAAGTGACTAAGTGGACGTTGGCATAACGCTGCTGCAATACGGCGTGCAAGCGCTGTGCATACAGTGGTGCCACCGTGGTATTGCTCACAATCAGGGCACTGGCAGCAGCAGGGAGATCGGCATAAAAAGCCGGTTCGTCGAGCAAACCGGTACCGATGGCAATGGCGTAGCTACGCTCGTCCAGTGCGATAGACACCTGCTGCACCGCAGCGCTGGCATAGGAAGAAGAAAAGGAGGGAGTGGGGTTGACGGCTTCTTGCATGGTCTGCAAGTGTAGGTCAGAGTGGCCTCAATGGCACCCCACCACCCCTGCCATATTGGCCTTGGGCCTCAGTCTGCCGTGGAAACTTGACATCCTCTCCGGGCTAAACCCCGGAGATTCCTACTGCTAGACGGCGATGCCCCGCCGCGAGAATGTTCCGTGCTGCATTCACATCACGGTCGTGTACCGCCCCGCAATCGCTGCACGTCCATTCTCTTATTCCAAGTCCTGCTCTACCTTTCGGACTGCTGGCGGGGATAGCCCCGCAGCACGAGCAAGTCTGGGTTGTGTAGCTTTCGCCCACTACTTCAAAGACAACACCGGCCTGATGGCTCTTGTATTCCAACATCGTCTTTAGCATGGCCCAGCCCGCGTCCAGCGTGCTCTTGGCCATTTTGGTTTTAACCAGCTTTGCGCTGGCCACGTCGCCCACGAAGATGGCAGCGTTGTTTTTGACCAATTGCGTACTGAACTGGTGCAGTAGGTTTTTGCGCTGATTGGCAATTTTTGCGTGGATGGCTTTGACACGCTTTTTCTTCTTTGCCCGCTGTGCAATACCGAGTTGGCATTCGAGCTTGCGATAAAAGCGCCCTTCGATGCGTTCGCCCGTAGAGGCTACTGCCGCTTCTTTCAGGCCCAAGTCAATACCCACACTAGCAGTTGCCGCTGTGGGCTTAGCTTGCGCCTTGACTACGACATTGAGATACCAGCGCCCCCGGTTGTCTGGACTAAAACTGCCCGAGCGTAGCTCATGGCCTGCCAATCCGTAGCTGTCCCAGAGGCTCAATTTCTGGCCCGCAAAGGCGACTTACCCTGCCTTGTATTGCAAGGCCCGCGCTTTGAACGGAATCCAGCCCAAGCTGTATTTGCTGCTTTGGGAGTTAGAGACTCTCCGGCGCAGTTTGGCTTTTTTGAATTGCTTGCGTGCTTTGGCGTAGTCTTCGCACACTTGCTGCACGGTGGGCGAACCAATTTGCACCCCATCGCACTTACTGAAACCGTTGGTTAGCTTTTGCAGGTCGTAGCCACTGAGAAACTGATGACGCTCACGGATGGCACGGTGGCTGGTTTCATTGCAGAAGTTCCAAACTTGGTTGACCTCACGCGCCATCGCAGACAACACGCGGGCATGTTTGTCTTTGATGCGTAGGCGCAGGGTTTTGGTGCAGTCCATGCTGTGCATTATCAATTGAACATCCAAGAGTAGCAAACACCCATGAGGATGCCTACGGCATCTGCGCTCTCAACCTCGGGCTGAACCCCAAGGCTTCCCTCACACTTGGTGAGGGGCGTCTTCAAGCAGACAAGGGGCATCGGGCACGTGGTGGCCCGCCAACTCTAGCTGCATGGTAATCATGTTCACCAGCGTGGTAACAGAAGGCCGACCTGTTTCGACAACGTAATGCGCCGTTTCACGGTACAGCGGGTCACGCTGCACATAGAGGCTACGCAATTGTTCCAGCGGGTTAGCCACTTGCAACAAAGGCCGGGTTTTGTCGTAGCGGATACGGCGGAAGATCTCTTCAGGCGACGAGCGCAAATAGATCACCGTGCCCCGCTGGTGCAGATGTTGCCGGTTGGCAAGGCGCAACACGGCACCACCACCGGTAGAGAGCACTGCCGCCTCAGGTGCGGCAGACAGCTCATTGAGCACCGACTCCTCTAGGTCGCGGAAACTTGCCTCGCCCTCGCGGTCAAAGAAAGCTCGGATCGAGCAGCCAATACGCTGCTCGATCACCTGGTCGGAGTCGATAAACGCCACTCCCAACCGCCGGGCGAGTTGCCGCCCGACGGTGGATTTGCCGGAGCCGGGCAGACCGACCAGAACCAGAAGGTTGGAAGGCGTAGCGGTTTCTGCTGGGCGTGCAGTTGGCATTAGCGCAGAGGGACGGTCAGACCAGTGACTGTGTTGGTCTTTGGCGTTTTGATCTCAATGGTGACGGAGTCACCCACAGCGCATTTGCTTAAAGATGCAGCCCAAGGAAAAGGATCCAGTGTGTTGGGAATGATCGCTGTAGCACCTGCAGCTACGGTACAGCCCAGTTGGTTCTCAGTGTTGTCTACCGCAGTGACGGTAATCACGCTGCCCGTGGGCATACTGTTGCCATGCTTATCGGCCACGGTGAAGCTGACGCTGGAGGTGCTGACATCACCACCATTAGCGTTAGAGCCAGTCGAGGGAAAAAACGCGCTGCACTCCGCCGGTTTATTAGTAATATTGGTACAAATCACCGCGCCACTGGTCGCAAAGATGATGATCTGCTGTTGACGGACATCAGCAGCTCCCCAGACGCCATCACCACGACTGGGGGTAGCTCCGGTACGAGGCACCGAGAATTCACCGGTGTCAAAGCTGCCATTTTCATTGTCGTCACGGTAGGCAGTACCAAGATCGGTGAATGCTTCGCCAGCGTTATAGACGTTGTCAAAGTTGGCATCAACAAAATCTTCTTCACCAGCAGCGTAGGCCAAGATGCTGACACGACCAATGCGTGGGGAAGTAGCTTGCGGACGCGGATTCTGACTGCGGATCTTCACTGCACATTGTGAGTTGCCTTGCGCATTAGTGCCCGTGGTACACACTGGCGGAATCATCACGCCCCCCTCAGTGACAAAGTTGACTGCCGTGCCATCGGGCACTGGGTTGCCTTGGCGGTCGGCCAAAGACATGGTCACGATGGATTCATCGCCATCGACGCTAAAGCCCTCAATAGAGAACTTCTCAATCGACAAGCTCACCCGCGCCTGTGCCGGACGGCCCGAGGCGATGGTCAGCACGGCAGAGTCGGTTTGGATGGTGGGAGTGGCAACCAGCTTGGCATTGACCAGCACATTGGTCGGCACCGTGCCAGAGAACACGGGCACCGAAACTTCACCATTGGAATCTGTCGGTGTTGTGATAGGTATCAGCTGGCCTACAGTACCGAAAGTGGCCTTAGTGGCATCAATGTTACCACCCGCTACCGTTTTCAGTTCCAGCTTCACATCACGACCCACGATGGGCTCGCCTTGGGCGTTCACGAGCTTGAACTTCACCAGCGATTGGGTCACACCGCCGGAATTAGTCAGATAGATACGGTTGGGTGTCGCACTGACAAAGCTGATGTTAGTAGCTGGAGTAGGGTTAATAGTCAAATCGACAGGGGGTGCCGTAGGAGCACCTGGGGTACTGGCAAAAATTCTCACGGTTTTGCCGCTACAACCTTGGGTACTCGGCACCACGCCCGCAGCATCTGTGGCCGAATAGCTCACCACCACCTTGCCTGTGTTATCACTAGAGGCCGTGGCCGGAGAAATTTGGCCACAGGTAGCAGAGAAGTTAACCTGCACTGGGGTAGTAGTGGCTGGCTGGCCATTGAGTTTGACTTGCACCGTGACTTGGGTGGTACCGTAGGCTGGAAGGGCAGCATTGCCGACGCCCAGCACCGGTGTATCCAAACTGATATCGGCAGTAGCCAATTTATACCCCACATAGGTGCGGACTGGGGTATCGACAGTGGGTGGCTGGACGGCGCTACTGGTGTAGTAACTGGCCAAGGTACCGGCGCGATAGTCATAGGTGACAGTCAAGGAGCCCGCACCAGTAGCCGTCAGACTGGCACGCTTGATATCAATCGTGGCGACACCAGCACTATTGGTCAAGGCAGAGGTTCCACTAGGGAAGCTGATTTGGGTGGCATCCCCACTGACGGTAATCAGCTGGTTGGGAATGACTACGCCCAAAGGGCTGGCCAAGGTCACTTCCAGCTTGGTGATATCGGTGGCGCTGATAGAGCTGTCAGTGGTGCCCAATAAACGAGCCGATTGGAACACTGGTGCCTTAATCACCGGGGCGCTGGGGGTGGCCGGCACATCGGTGGTCACATCTACGGTCAGGGCAATCGCGGCACCTGCAGCATCCTTCAGTTGCAGGGTAGCGGTACCCACTTTCAGTGGTGTAACCATCAGGGTTGTTGTGCCACTGATTTCACCTGTGGCCACGCTGGCATCACTGCTGACTACGGTGTAATTCATCGTGCCACCAGCCAATTGGTAAGCATAGCGCTGACTGGGGTTCAGCGCCAACTTGACGTTACTAGGTGCATTGATAAAGAACGCAGTCGATGATCCCACATTGACCACAATCGGCGCAGCCTTGGCAGAATTTTTGTCACTGATGGTGATAGTGGCCGTACCACCATTGCCCACCGCTGTAATGGTCAGCCTCGATCCAGACACCGAAGCAGTAGCTACCGAGGTATCGGTGCTGCTGGCAGTGTAGGGCTGATTGCCACCTGTGATCTGGTAGACGTTGCTTGCCCGTGCTGCAATGTACAAGGGTGTAGGTGCAGTGGTGAACAGTGCTTGTGCAGCCCCGACGGTGACATTGATCGACACCGTTTTGCCATCCTTGTCATTGATGGTAACGGTAGCGGCACCTGCTCCTACGCTGCGCAGACTCAAGTTAGCACCAGCAACCGAGGCAACGACAACACCTTCATTGTTGCTGTGGGCCACATAGGGCTGACTACCCCCTGAGATAGTGTAAACACGGGTGTCGCCATCATTAGCTAAATTGAGTGGGCTAGGTGCTGTGGTGAGCAGACTTTGTGCGCCACCTACAGTAACGTTGATAGTGACAGTCTTGGCATTTTTGTCGCTGACAGTTACTACCGCAACACCTGCACCCACAGTTTGCAGATTAAAGTTAGCGCCAGACACCGTGGCACGAACAACACCCGTGTTGTTGCTAACGACAGTGTAAGGTGCATTACCACCCGAAATGACATAGCTACTGGTGTTACCATCATTTGCCAGATTGAGCGTATTCGGGGCTGTGGTAAACAGATTTTGCGAACCTCCCACCGTCACATTGATAGTGACGAGTTTGGCATTGCTATCGCGCAAGGTCACGGTAGCCGATCCCGTACCCACGCTACGCAGATTCAAGTTGGAACCGGACACCGAAGCGGCCACAACGCCATTGTCACTACTCACCGCAGAATAAGGCGCACTGCCACCAGAAATAATGTAGCTGCTGGTATTACCATCATTGGCCAAATTGAGCAAAGCGGGGGCCGTAGTGAAAAAGTCTTGCGGGCCAGTCACCGTGACGAAAATATTAAAGCGTGCGCCATCCTTGTCAGTGACAGTAATAGTGGCTGTACCAGAAGCAACACTTTCGACATTCAGGCCAGAGCCCGAAACTGAGACACGAACCACGCCCTCGTTGTCGCTGCGTGCCACATATGGGGCACTGCCACCCGAAATGGTGTAAGTACGGACAGTACCCGCCACATTGGGCATGGTGATGCTGCCAGGGGCATCAGAGAACAGGCCCTGCGATGCACCTACGCCAACCGTAATGCTTACCTCTTGACCACTGGTATCTCGTACGATAACACCAGTGCTGCCAAAAGCAACACCTGACAGCGACAAAATACCATCCGTCACCGAAGCACGAACAATTTGGGCATTTTGACTAACCACAGAATAAGGGCGCGAGCCCCCAAAAATAGTGTAAGTATTGGTGGCACCGGTAGCCACCTGAATCACCGGAGGCGCTGAGGTTTTAAGATCGGTAACATCAGGAAGAACGTTAACGGCAATGGTGATAGAGTCACCACTATAGTCTAAAATTGACAGGTTAGCCGATTTAGCTTGATTGGTATTTTGTGCCACCACACGAATGGTGAGTACATTACCATTGACAGTGCCTACGGCCACATCTGAATTGGTATTGCTTACGCGGTAGGGTGGCTTGCCCCCGCTAACTTGAAACTCTCGCACACTACCTGCCGCCAAAGAGACGGAACTGCCAGCCGTAGTCACAATGGCAGGCTGGTTGGGATTGACGCCACTGGCTTCCCCCCCGCCGCCACAAGCGGCCAATGCTGCGACCAGCATCAGCATCAAGATCCTGAATATATTTTTCATTTTTTATCCTATCAATGATAAATTTTTAACGCTGTGCTGTACGCTCAGTGATAATTTTTGGGGTAATAAAAACCAGCATTTCCCGCTTTTCCGAGGTTTTTGTTTTGTTTTTAAACAAATTGCCTACCACAGGCACATCACCCAAGAACGGAACCTTGTTTTCTTGGTTAGCCTCTTCCATCTCAAAGATGCCACCAATCACAATAGTGCCACCATTTTCAATCAATACCTGAGTTTTAATATGCTTGGTATCGATGGCTACACCTTGAACGGTGGTTTCACCACGGGTATCTTTATTGACATCCAAATCTAGAATAATGTTGCCTTCGGGGGTGATTTGGGGCGTAACTTCTAGTTTGAGCACTGCCTTTTTAAAGGCAATAGTGGTGGCACCATTAGGGGCGGTGACTGAATAGGGATATTCAGTACCTTGCTCAATCCATGCCTTCACCTGATCGGCAGTAATTAAACGCGGACTAGAAATCACTTTACCCTGATTGTCTGCTTCCATAGCAGATATTTCCAAATCCAAAAACCGATTGGCAGCAGGATTAAAAATAGACAAAGCGAAGCTCGCTACCGAATTCACATTCGACAAACTTGCTGGCAAGTTGATAAATGGCGTATTGGTGACGCCACTGGCAGATCCATTGCTGCCACTGAGATTAGCATAAGAAGATCCAAAAACAACCCGGTTATCACCACCAATACTGTAGCCTCCCAAACCACCCCGGGTAGCACGCATATCTGAGCCACCTAACTTCACGCCCAATGAGCGGCCAAAACTATCGCGGGCCTCCACAATACGGGCTTCAATCAACACTTGACGCACCGCCACATCCAAGCTGGCAATCAGTTTGCGTACTTCTTCTAATTTACCAGGGGTATCAGAGACAAAAATTTGGTTGGTGCGTGGCTCAGAAATGGCACTGCCGCGCTCAGACAAGAAACGTGTGGAATTGCCGCCAGTACCACCGCTTCCAGTGCCCGCTTTGGTCAACTGCTCGACGATGGCGTCGGCTTTGGCATAGTTGAGCTGAAAGGCTTGGGTGCGCAGGGGCTCTAGTTTTTGAATTGCGAGGGCAGCCTCGTAATCTTTTTTCGTGCGGTCATCAATTTCATCTTTGGGGGCAATCCACAGCACATTGCCATTTTTACGCTGACCCAAACCCTTGGCCTCCATAATAATTTGCAGGGCTTGGTCCCAAGGCACATCTTTGAGCCGCAAGGTCATGGAACCATTGACCGTGTCGGAGGTCACAATATTGATATTGGTAAAATCGGCAAATACCCCCAGCAAGGCGCGCAGGTCGATATTCTGGAAATTGAGTGACAGTTTTTCATTGCTGTAGCCCGGCCCCGGCGAGAGCTTACTCAGATCGACCTTTTTTTGCCGCACTTCTACAACAAATTGATTGTCGCTTTGGTAAGCACTATGCTCCCACTCACCATTGGACTCAATGGTTATGCGTACCCGGTCACCTTGCTGGGTAGCATTGATCAGTTGTACCGGGGTGGCAAAATCAGCCACATCCAAGCGGCGGCGCAAACCTTCGGGCAAAGAGGAGTGCAAAAAATCAATGCTCAGACCCTTACCTTGCTGGCGCAAATCGACACCCACTTGGTTATTGGGCAAACTGACAATGATGCGCCCCGCGCCATCGGGGCTGCGCCGAAAATCTACATCTTTGATCGGTAGGGTGCTGGTATTTTGGTCTTCAGCAAAGGTGGTTTTTTGTACCGCTGGAGCCACGCTGCTGGCGTTGGCAACAGGCTCTAGGATGAGCAACAACGATTTGCCTTGCAGCTCCGTGCGATAGGCAGTGGCTTGCTTCAGATTGAGCACCACCCGTGAACGCCCTTGCGCCTGCACCACATTGACTGATTTGAGGTTACCTTGGTTGATGTTGATCAGATTGCTGCCCAAGGCATTCAGGGTTTCTGGAAAATCCAAGGCAATGCGTGCTGGCGACTGTGTGGCAAAGCCATGGGGTAAGGCGGCCAGCGGTTCAGTCAGGTCAATGCGCAGTACCTCAGTGCCCCCTTGGATAGAACCGGTGACGCCCTGAATGGCTCCTTGTGCCAAAGCTACGGTCGAGACCAAGGCTGCAACGGCAACAGCCACGGTGCGGCGAAGTATTCCCATCATGGCCACATTCTTCTGTTTCATTTTTTTGCTCCCTCTTGCAATTCCAGCGATGCAGCGCGCTCGACCCAGTCTCCGGTAGCATCCTGGACAATTTCTCGCAGTTGAATGGCCGTCTCAGTGATGGCAGTAATACGCCCGTAGTTTTGCCCTAGGTATTGGCCCACCTGCACTTGGTACAAAAGGTTGTCCACCCGCAGCAGGGCAGTGGGTTTATCCACCTTGTTGAGGCTGCCCACCATTGCCATCGTGTCTAACGGAAAGGCTTCTAGTGGCTCTTTGCGCCGTGCCAGTTCAGGGGCAATCAACCCCGCATTGGCCGTGACTTGTGCCGAATCGCGCCGCAGGGCCTGCACCAGTTTGAGCTTATCAAACGGCTCAATGCTGCCTTCGGCAGTGTAGGGCATGGGCTGGAACTGCTTAGGCTCGGACAGGGGGATGATTTTGGGTTTGGTTTGGGCGCGCTCTTGGGCCATCCAGTCGCGCAGCTCTTGTTCCCCTGATGATTCACAACCGAGCAGCGGTAAGGCGCAGCAGGCCAGCATCAGCATGCGCTTCATTTTTTCTTCCCTTCGGTGGCCTTGCGCTGTGCCTGAACTTCTTCAGCGTCTAGGTAGCGGTAGGTGCGGGCTGTGGCATCCATGCTGAGGTTGGCACCATCTTTGGCATTGGGGGCAATGGCAATGCTGTCCATAGTGACGATGCGCGAAAGATGGGCCACATCAGCGGCAAAGGCCCCCATGTCGTGGTATTTACCCGTAACGCGTACGGCAATCGGCAGTTCAGCATAGTAGTCGCGTGCCACCACTTGACCGGGGCGGAACAGCTCAAACTGCAAACTGCGGCCTAAGCCCGCTTGGTTAATGTCAGACAGCAATGCAGCCATCTCGGCCTTGCTGGGCAATTGCTTTTCTAACTGAATCACGTACTGTTGGATTTGCTCGCGTTGCTTTTTCAGAGCATCTAAACTCACGGCCTTGAGCAACTTTTTTTGGTAATCTTGGCGCAGGGTTTGTTCTTGGCTGCGGGCCGTTTGCAACTCGGTTTCATAATCCAGCAACACGGTAAACCACAACGCAGCAGCCACACCCACGGCAATCAAGATACACAGCAAGGTGCGCGGCAGCACCGGCCACAACGACGGGTCTTTGGTATCGAGATTGGTAAACTGGCGCTGTACCTTTTGCTGCAACGCAACAAAGTCGATTTTAGGAATCTGCTTTTTGGGCATGTTCTACTTTCCGGCCTTGGCGGCATCTGCGCCTTGGCTTGCGGCCGCTTTCTCGACTTCACTGGCGCGCATCAACTGAAAGTTCATCTTAAAAGCAGCCACGCGGCGCTGGTCGCGGGCGCTCAGGGGCACATTGCCCGCCACGATCTCTACCAAGTCGGGCTTGGTCAGCCAAGGGGTGTTGTTGCTAAGGTTGCGCAGCATCTCCGAGATACGCTCGTTGGACTGCGCCATGCCCTGCATGGTGACGGTACGGTCTTGCTGCTTGAGGCTAGTAATATAGACGCCATCGGGCAGTTGCTTGACCAGTTCAGTGAGCAAATGCACCGGCAGATTGCGGTCGGCCTGCAAATCTTCTACTGCTTTCTGCCGCGCAGCCAAAGAGGCAATTTCTTCTTCAATGGTGGCAATTTCTTTGATCTGGTTTTCTAGTACCTTGATTTCGCCTTGCAGAAAGGTATTTTTGGCCTGTTGTTCACTGATTTGCATCTGGAACCACCAATAGACGCCACCGGCAATCAACAGGCCCACCAAGAACGATGCGAACATCGTAGCTTGGAACATTTCACGCCGACGTTTGCGGGCAGCCTCCCGGTGGGGAAGCAAATTGATCAAAATCACTGCAAGAACCTCCGCATCGCCAATCCACAAGAGGTCAGATAGGACGGTGCCTCACGCGCCATTTTTTTCATGCGGACACCACTGCCGATGTCCATGCCTTCAAACGGGTTGACCACGCTGCACACGGCCCCGGCGTGTTGGGTCACGGCTTCGGTCAGGCCGGGCAGCGGGGCCGAGCCACCGGCCAACAGGATGTGATCGACCCGATTGTGGGGGGTACTGGTAAAAAAGAACTGTAGCGCCCGACCAATTTCTTGGGCCAGTGTTTCAACAAAGGGCTTAAGCACGGCAGAGGCGTAATCGTCGGGCAAATCGCCGTTGCGCTTTTTGCTTTCGGCCTCTTCAGGCGAAAAACCATACTGGCGCACGATGAGTTGGGTGAGCTGCGCGCCCCCAAAAGCCTGATCGCGGTCGTATAGCACCTCTTCGTTGCGAATGACCTGCATACTGGTGGTCAGGGCCCCCACCTCAAACAGCGCCACCACGGCATCAACCCCCTTGTTGGGCAAGGCCTCAATCAGGCGGCTGGCAGCCAAACGGGCAGCATAAGACTCGATATCAACAATCACGGCTTTGAGCCCGGCGGCTTCGGCCAAGCCTTGGCGGTCTTGTACCTTTTCGCGGCGCGAAGCGGCAATGAGCACATCCACATCACCGGGGGAACTTTTGTTCGGGCCCACGACACAAAAATCTAAACTGACTTCGTCGAGTGAGAAGGGTATGTATTGATTGGCTTCAGACTCGACTTGCACCTCCAGCTCTTGATCGGTCATCCCGGCAGGCAAGGTGATTTTCTTGGTGATAACTGCCGACGGTGGCAAGGCCAGCGCCACATTTTTGGTGCGAGTGCCGCTTTTTTTCACTAAGCGGCGCAGGGCATCGGCCACTTCGTCAAATTTTTCGATGTTGCCGTCGGTAATCCAGCCCCGCTCTAGCGGCTCGATGGCGCAGCGCTCCAACACCAGCCCGCCGGCCTTGTTGTGTGCAAGCTCTACCAGCTTGGCACTGGAGGAACTGATGTCAATGCCGACCAGCGGGGCGGGCTGTTGACTGAGCAAAGCTCCCACAGAAATCAAGATGGCTCCCCTTTGTGCTGAAAATATAGGCAATATGCGCGTAATTGTGCATGGATGCTATCAGTAAGATAGTCCTGCGGCAAAGGCTTTTGCAGCTACGGTGCTGGGGGTTCGTTGCCAAAAGTACACGCCTTGGCCTAGGCAGTGCTACTGTAGCAGCCGGTCTGGTGCTGTAAAACACAACCGCAGTGAGCGCTGGTTTTTCGTTGGCACCGCCCCATTTTTATAATGCGCACTCTTACCCATCCGGAGCGTTATGCCGCCCCCCGACTTTTCCCCTGAGCGCCCTCCCCTTCCACCCGAAGCCGAACCTGAGCAGGCACCCGCCGCGCCGCCGCGCAAGCTCCATTGGCTATTGCGTCTGCTTTTTTGGAGCCTGGGGCTGTTGGTGGCCGGAATTTTGGCCGCCGTGTTGGTAGCGGGTGTAGCGCTGGCCATGGCCTATCCCAATCTTCCAGACATCTCTGACTTGGCCGACTACCGGCCCAAGTTGCCGCTGCGGGTCTATTCTGCTGAGGGAGCCTTGCTGGGCGAGTTTGGCGAGGAGCGCCGCAACCTGACGCCGATTCAAGACATTCCGCAGGTGATGAAAGATGCAGTGCTGGCGATTGAAGACACCCGCTTTTTTGAGCACAACGGGGTCGATTTCAAGGGGATTTTGCGCGCTGGACTGGCCAACCTTGGGCGCGTGAAAAGCCAAGGCGCATCTACCATCACTATGCAGGTAGCGCGCAATGTGTACTTGTCTTCCGAAAAAACCTTCACTCGGAAAATTTACGAAATCTTACTCACGTTCAAGCTCGAACATTTGCTCAGTAAAGACCAGATTCTGGAAATCTACATGAACCAGATTTTTCTGGGCAACCGGGCCTATGGCTTTGCGGCAGCCGCAGAAATCTATTTTGGCAAGCCACTCAAGCAGATTTCGGTGGCCGAGGCGGCCATGCTAGCGGGCCTGCCCAAGGCACCATCGGCTTACAACCCGATTAGCAATCCAAAGCGAGCCAAGGTGCGCCAATTGCACATCATTGATCGCATGGAGGAAAACAACTTTATCACCGCAGAGCAGGCCATGCAGGCGCGTGAAGAAAAACTGCACATCCGCAGTGGCACTGACCAGACCCGCACCCATGC
>JAIESZ010000083.1 GCA_019745615.1 Burkholderiaceae bacterium | reverse complement strand
CGCGCCAAATCATTGGCCTGCGCAACCCCGGCCACAGCGTGGTCAAGCTGATGAATCCTTGTGCGGGGCCAGCCTTGGTTGTGACCAGCTACACCCATCCAGAATACCTAGACCGGCTTTGCGCCACCTTTGGCCTGCTCGGTGCCCATGCTTTGCTCTCACGCGGGCTGGAGGGCGAAGTGGCCGCTGACCCGCGCCGCTGGCCGCGCTACGATAGCTTTGTGCAAGGCCAACACCAATTGTTGGAGGAGCAGCAAACCGGCACGGCCAGCGAGGTACCCGGCCTGCCCACCGAGATTGACGCCATCAGCACGGCCCGCTACACCCAAGAGGTGCTGCAAGGCCGTCTGCCTGTGCCCGAGCCATTGCAACGGCAGGTGCAGCACATCCTGCACCTGATCGCCCAAATCGAAGGGGCGGCCAGCGTGGCTTCCGGGCCTGCGCCAGCGCAGCCATAATCCCAGAGATTCACCCGCCACAGGAAGCTCAGGAACCTATGTCCACCGACCTACCTTCTCCCAACGCAGCGGCCTCTGATGCCGTGTTGCTGGCCCAACTGCTGGCGGTGGCCGAGCGCATCGCCCACCAAGGGGACATGCAAGCCGTGCCTGAACTGCTGGATATGGCCTCTGAGCACCCCGAATCGCCCACGCTGGCCGCACTGGCCGAGGCGTTTGCCAAGCTGGTGGTACAGCACGAGGTCAAGGAGTTTGAGCTGCAATGCACCATTGACCACCTGCAACGCACCAAGCAAGAGCTGGAGCTGGCCAACTACGACCCGCTGACGGGCCTAGCCAACCGGGCCATTGCCCGCGACCGGCTGCAACAGGGCATGGAGCAATCGCGGCGCAGCGACCTGCCGCTGGCGGTGTTCTATATGGACTTAGACCGCTTCAAGTGGGTCAACGACAACATGGGCCATGCCGCCGGTGACGAGCTGCTGCGCCAAGTGTCGCAGCGCCTGCGCGATGCTGTGCGCGCAGTAGACACCGTGGCCCGGTTGGGGGGCGATGAGTTTTTGTGCATCCTGCCCGATATGCTCACGGTGGCCGATGCCCAAGCGCTGGCGGGGCGCTTGGTCTACAACCTCGCGCAACCCTTTGCCCTTGCCGCAGGCATTGCCTCGATTGGCACCAGCATTGGCATTGCACTGTTTCCCGACCATGCCGACCATGTGGACGGCTTGATCGCCTGTGCCGATGCCGCGCTGTACCAAGCCAAAAACGCCGGGCGCAACGGCTGGCGCTTGTACGAGCGGCCCGGCACCTGAGCTAGATGAACCTTAGGGGATCATCCACGTAAACACATAGGCTTGCAGCGTGGTGATGATGCCCACCATCGTGGCAAAAATCAGGCTGTGCTTGACGGTAAAGCGGAACAAATCCGACTCCTTGCCCACCAAGCCCACCGCAGCACAAGCCACAGCAATCGATTGGGGCGAGATCATCTTGCCGGTCACGCCGCCTGTGGTGTTGGCCGCCACCAACAGGGTGTCAGACACGCCCACTTGGTGCGCCGTGGTGGCTTGCAACGAGCAAAACAGCGCGTTGGACGAGGTATCCGAGCCAGTCAGGAACACGCCCAGCCAGCCCAAGAAGGGCGAGAAGAACGGAAACAGCACCCCAGTGCCTGCCAACAGCAGCGCCAAGGTGGCCGACAGGCCAGAATAATTGGCCACAAAGGCAAACGCCAGCACCATACCAATCGAATAGATGGGGCGCTTGAGTTCAACCACGGTTTCTTTCAGCGCCTTGGCGGCCTCACTGGTTTTCATGCCCAGCACGATCATGCTGATGAGCGCAGCAATAAAAATCGCTGTGCCGGTGGCCGACAAAATATCGAGCTTGTACACCGCCGCATAGGGTGTGGCCTTGGCCACAATCGGCTCCATCTTGATGACTAACTGGTCGAGCATAGGCACCGGAAACTGGAACACCAGCGAATACAGCTCCCCACCCTTGGCAAACAGCGCCTTGAAGGGCTTGAGGCTCCAAATCGTGACCATGATGGTCAAAATCACAAACGGCGACCAAGCCTTGGCAATCTGGCCAAAGCTGTGGTTGCTTTGCAGGTCTGCGGCGGTGGGTTGCTGGTCGTCAAAGCGGAAAATGCGCTTGGGCTTCCAGTTCTTCAAAAACACCGTCAGGCAGATCAGACTCACCAAGGCCGAGGTGATGTCTGGCAGTTCAGGGCCAATAAAGTTGGCGGTGAAATACTGGGTAACGGCAAAACTCAGGCCAGCCACCAAAATGGCAGGCCAAGTTTCTTTGATACCGCGCCAGCCATCCATCATGGCGACCAGCCAGAAGGGCACAATCACCGACAGCAGCGGCAGTTGGCGGCCTGCCATCTGGCCGATCTTGAACGGATCAATGCCTGTGACTTGGCCGCCGACAATGATCGGAATACCCATCGCACCAAAGGCCACCGGGGCGGTGTTGGCAATCAGGCACAGGCCCGCCGCATAGAGCGGGTTAAAGCCCAGCCCCACCAGCAAGGCAGCAGTAATAGCCACTGGCGCGCCAAAACCGGCAGCACCTTCCAAAAAGGCACCAAAGGAAAAGCCCACCAACAGCATTTGCAAGCGCTGGTCATCGGTGATGGACACCACCGAGGCCCGAATCACGTCAAACTGCCCGGTTTTGACGGTGATTTTGTATAAAAACACCGCTGCAATGATGATCCACGCAATGGGCCACAAGCCATACAAAAAACCATAACCGGCTGAGGCCAGCGCCATGGGCACTGGCATCTTGTAGAAGAAAATAGCCACCGCCAGCGAAATCGCCACAGTGATGGTGCCAGCCACATGCCCCTTCATGCGCAGCACGGCCAGCGCGATAAAAAAGAAAATGATGGGTAGCGCGGCAATCAGCGAGGACAACCAGAGGTTGCCCAAGGGGTCGTAGATTTGCGTCCAGGGTTGCATGGCGGTGTGTTCTCCTAGGGTAGGGATACGGGGGAAGGGGTAATCGGTATCAGCAGGTGGCAAGGCGGGCGGCCTCGGCACTGCACTCATCGAGCAAATGAACGATGGAGCGGTAAGGCAATCCGGTGGCGTTGGTCAGGCCAACCTCGCAGGTCTGGTTGCTGGAGTAGCCACCGCAGCAACCAGCAGGCACCTCGGCGTGCAGCTTGCGCAAGGCATGGGTATTGAGTTCGGGCACGACAAAGCCCCGGTCGCCGCCAAAGCCGCAGCACTTGACCTCGGCGGGCAGCACGGTTTGGTGGGCGCAAGCAGCGGCCAGTTGGCGCAACTTGCCCTCAAAGCCCATGCGGCGCGCCGAGCAGTTCAGGTGGATCAGCACCGGCTCGGCCTTTTTGTGCAGCATCAGGCGGGGCAGCAAGGCATCGTGGGCAAACTCCACCAAGTCATACACCTTGAGGCGCTCGGCCAAAAAGGTTTTCATGCGCAATGAGCAGGCGCTGGCATCCAAGATGACCGGGTAAGCCCCGTTGTTGCTGGCCTTGAGCAAGGCGGCTTCTAGCTCGGCGGCTTTGTGGTCAGCGTCTTGCGCCAAGCCCTTGCTGGCAAAAGACTGGCCACAGCACAGGCTATTGACGTTGTCAGGCACGATGGGGGCATAACCGGCGCGCTCCAATACCCGAATCACGGTGGCAGACAGCGCTTGCTCTGGGCTATCAGCACCAAACATGCGGCCCGCGCAGGTCGGGAAATACACCACCTTGTCGCCTTGGGTGCGGGTGGCCCGGCCCAGTGGCTGGGGGGTGGGCATTCCCTCTTTCCAAGCACCTCCAGTTAGGCGTGACAGGGTTTGCGTACCCACAATGGCTTCGGCCCAATGGCCGGCCTTGAGCGCAGTGCGCGCCAGCGCTTGGGTAGCCCCAAAATGATGGGCTGCTACGTGACCCAAGCTGCGGGCCACCCCAGACAACTGCTCGCCGCGCACGGCACGGGTCAACGCGCCAGTTTCAATACCCACCGGGCAG
Source organism: Burkholderiaceae bacterium (assembly GCA_019745615.1). Lineage (GTDB taxonomy): Bacteria > Pseudomonadota > Gammaproteobacteria > Burkholderiales > Burkholderiaceae_C > Simplicispira. The sequence continues at coordinate 11,399 of JAIESZ010000083.1, read as the reverse complement.
GCCGTGGCACACAGGCCACAGGTGGCGCAGGTGTCCAGCCCCATGTAAAGGTAATCTTGGCCCAATGCACCGGGTGCCTCGCCTGCGGCCTCGCGGCGCGACAGTTCGCGCCAACCCACAATGCGCTGGCGCGGCGACAGCGTCAGGCCGTGCGAGGGGCATTGCGGTTCACAAAAGCCGCACTCAATGCAGCGGTCTACCGGGGCATACAACTGCCCAGCAGCGGGCATGGGCTTGAGGTTTTGCAAGTGGGCTTGCGCATCGCTATTGATGATGACACCGGGGTTGAGCAGCCCTTGCGGATCAAAAAGCTGCTTGATCTCCTGCATCAGGGCATAGGCTTGGCTGCCCCATTCCAGCTCCACAAACGGGGCCATATTGCGCCCTGTGCCGTGCTCGGCCTTGAGCGAGGCATCGTATTTGCGCACCAGCGTGTGGCACAGGTCGTCCATAAAGGCGGCATAGCGGGCCACTTCGGCCTCGATGCCAAAGTCTTGCGTGAAGACAAAATGCACATTGCCTTCGAGTGCATGGCCGAAAATGATGGCTTCGTGGTAGCCATGCCGTGCAAAGAGTTGCTGCAAGTCCAAACAGCAAGCGGCCAAATCGGCCACCGCCACGGCCACATCTTCAATGATGACCGTGGTGCCCGGCTTGCGCACCGCCCCCACTGCCGGAAAGGTGCCTTTGCGCACGTTCCACAGCCGTTCCATTTCTACGGGATTAGTGGTAAAGGCTGGGGTCTCTATCAACGGGTAGGCCGCCAACTCTTGCAACACGGCATCCATACGCTGTTGCAAATCCTCTGCCGAGGGCGCACGGGTTTCGATCAGCAGCGCCGTCGCCCCTTCGGGCAGGGTTGCCAACAGTGGCGGCATTCCCGGTTTGTCGGCCACACAACGCAGCGAGGCCCGATCTAACAGTTCCACCGCATCGACAGGCCGTGCCTTCAGGCCAATCACTGCGCGGCAAGCGCTTTCCATGTCGTGAAAGAAGGCCAGTACGCTGGCTTTGTGCGCGTACTCTGGCACCGTGTGGTAGGTGATGCGGGAGATAAAGCCCAGTGTGCCCTCGGAGCCAATCATCAGGTGAGCCAAAATAGCCACTGGGTCGTGGTAATCCACCAAGGCATTGAGGCTGTAGCCGGTGGTGTTCTTGATTTTGTACTTGGCGCGGATACGCGCACTCAAAGCGGCATCAGCGCGCACCCCGGCGGCCAACACATCCAGCCGCTCCAGCAAGGTGCGGTGGCTTTGGCGAAAGGCGGCCACGCTGTGGGCATCGCCGGTATCGAGCACCGTGCCATCGGCCAGCATCACGCGCAGCGCCGCCAGCGTGTGGTAGCTGTTCTGCGCGGTGCCGCAGCACATGCCAGAACTGTTGTTGGCCGCCATGCCGCCAATTTTGGCGGCATTGATGGAGGCCGGATCGGGGCCAATCTTGCGCCCCAGTGGTGCCAGGCGGCGATTCACCTCCGCCCCCACAATGGCCGGGCCAAGCTGCACAGTAGCACCATCGGGGCTGATCTGGCAGGTAGCCAGCCCCTCGCCTAGCAGCACCAGCACGCCATCCGTTACCGCCTGACCGCACAGGCTGGTGCCTGCCGCACGAAAGGTGACGGGGCGCTGGTGGGCGCGGGCAATGTCCATCACCGCACGCACTTCATCCTCGGTTTGCACCACCGTAACCACCTCAGGAATCAAACGGTAAAAGCTGCCATCGGTGCCATAGGCCAAGCGGCGCAGTTCATCGGTAATCACGCGCTCGGCGGGCAGGCGCTGGCGCAGGGTGTCAAAAAGCGTGGACACAGGGGGGCTCCTCCCGGTAAAGGGATTGATGGGGTGGCGGGGAAAAAATCGGCCCTCTCCGCCCCCTAGGGCAGGGGCAGAAGAGAACCGTAGGCGGTCAGGGCAGGCCGGTTACAGGGGCCGCCACAACGGGCGGGCAGCGTTATCGTCGCTCTCGGAGCATGTCTCTTAGCCTTCGTGGTGCTGGTTGCAAGGGGGTGCGGGCTGCCGTCCAGCCGCTTTGTTGGCGCGGCGTCAGAACGCGAAAGCGTGTAGCCAGCCAACTGAACGCGCGGTAGGCGCTGGGGTGGCTGTACACCCGCGCCCACATCCGCCAAGCAAAGCTGATCTTTGGGTCGTAGCCCGCGCCTTGGCCCACCATGGCAGGCTGGGTGTGGGGGGCGCTTTGGGCTTCGCTGCGCAAGCGCATCAGCAATTCAGGAATCGGAATCTTGACCGGGCAGACCTCGCCACAAGCACCGCACAGGCTAGAAGCCGTGGGCAGCAGGTGGGTTTGCTCCAACCCCATCATGTGCGGCGAGATGATCTGGCCGATGGGGCCGGGATAGGTGGTGCCGTAGGCATGGCCGCCAATGCGGGTGTACACCGGGCAGTGGTTCATGCAGGCACCGCAGCGGATACATTGCAGCGTTTTGCGCAATTGCTCATCGGCATAGGCTTGGCTGCGGCCATTGTCCAGCAGCACCAAATGCACTTCTTCGGGGCCATCTTTTTCGCCGGGGCGGCGCGGGCCAGAAATCAGGTTGAAGTAGGTCGATACCGCCTGCCCCGTGGCCGAGCGCGTCAAAATCGAAAACAACGGTGCTACGTGCTCCAGCTTTTCGACAATTTTTTCGATGCCAGTGATGGCGATATGCACCTTGGGCACAGTGGTACACATGCGGCCATTGCCTTCGTTCTCGACCAAGCACAGGGTACCGGTTTCGGCCACGGCAAAATTCACGCCCGACAAGCCAATCTCGGCCTGCTCAAACTTCTCGCGCAACACACGGCGGCCAATCTGGATCAGTGCATCGACGTTGTCGGTGTAGTCCACGCCCGGAATATGCTCGGCAAACAGCTTGGCAATTTGCTGTTTGGTTTGGTGGATGGCGGGCATGATGATGTGCGAGGGCTTCTCTCCGGCCAGTTGCACGATGTATTCGCCCATGTCCGATTCGAGCGCGCCAATGCCTGCGGCTTCCATGGCGTGGTTGAACTCGATCTCCTCGCTCACCATCGACTTGCCCTTGACGACCAACTTGGCCGCGTGCTGTTGGGCAATGCCGAGCATGATGGCGTTGGCCTCTTCGGGGGTTTCGGCCCAATGCACTTTCACGCCGTTGCGCGTCAGGTTGGCCTCCAACTGCTCCAGCAAGTCAGGCAATTTAGACAGGCTGTATTGGCGGATGCGCTCTGACAGGCTGCGCAGCGATTCCAACTCTGCCGGGTCAGGAAACTGCGCCGCCCGCTTGGTCATCAAAAAGTCCATCGCCCCCCGGAAGCTCTGGCGCAGGTGGGCGTTGTTGACCGCGCCGTGCATCCGCTCGCGCAGGGCTTGGGCCGAGACAAAAGCAATGGGCTGGGATTGGGTGCTCATAGTGCCTCTCCTTCGGTATGGGTGACGATCACCACCAGCTCTTTGGGGCCGTGGGCACCATAGGCCAAGGTTTGCTGGATGTCGGCGGTCTTGGACGGGCCAGAAATCAGCAGCGCATTGGTGGGCAGGCCCGCCGCCCAGCGCTCGGCACGCAGCGCATCAAAAAAAGTGGGGTGGATGGTGCGCGCATCCAGCAGCGCAAAGTGGATCGGTGGCACCAGCGACAGGGTGCGCGGCTCTGCCTCTGAGGCCCAAACGATCAGGCTGCCGGTCTCGGCAATGGCTCCACGGGCTTGGGTAAACCCAGCATCGACGCGGTGGAACAGATCGGCTTTCAGGTCTTCAAACTGGCCCACCCACGGGCGCAGCGTGGTTTGCCCCACACCCTCCATTTGCAGACGGCGGCCTGCCGGGGTGTCGGCACCATACATCAGCGTACCCACTTGCTTTTGTGCGCACAACTGGGCCAACAGCGCAGGCCAATCGGCCTCGGTGCTCAGGTGGACTTGGGCCTGAAAGCCCTCAATCCCAGCGCGAAAGCGCTCCAGCCGCTCGGCGATGGACTCGCCACGGGCGCGGGGGGCGTAATGGGCGTCCAAGTCGGGCAGAGACGGGGGCGGCGCTGGCTGGTGGGCGCGCAACTTGGCCAAAATACGGTCGCGGGCGCTCATCGCTGCTCTCCAGCAGGCTGGCCGCCCAAACGGCGTAGCAAAAAGGTAGCCAAATGCTCACCTTGCAAGGAGGGCTTGCCAGCGCCAGCGTTCTGGTCTTGCCATGCAGCGTGCCGGGTGATGTTGAGCATACAGCCGCAATCGGCGGTCACCATTTGCTGCGCGCCGGTGGCCTTGAGGGCTGCCACCTTGTCACTGACCATTGCCGTGGACACATCTGGGTGCTTGAGCGAGAAGGTGCCGCCAAAGCCACAGCATTCGGATTCATGGTCGTGGTGGGCCAGCGTGACATTGCCCAGCCGGGCCAACAGTTCACGGCCTGCCAGATGGGTACCCATTTCGCGGCGGGCCGAGCACGAGGTATGCAGGGTGACGGTGGTGGCTGGGCCTTGGTCGGGGCGGTTAAAACCCACGACATGGAGCAGAAACTCGGCCAGCTCATAGGTGCGTGCAGCAATGGCAGCGGCTTTGGCTTGAAGGGCCGGATCGTCGGCCACCACTTTTTCCCAGTGCCAACGAATCATGCCGCCGCAGGAGCCTGAAGGAACCACGATGGGATAGTCGCCCGGAAACAAATCCAACTGCGACGCCACCACCTGCCGCGCCTCACCCGGAAAACCACTGGTCAAGGCAGGTTGACCGCAGCAAGTTTGATTGTCCGGAAAAATTACCCGGATGCCCTCCTGCTCTAGCAGGGTGATAGCGTCCAGCCCGGCCTCAGGCACCAACATATCCACCAAGCAGGTGCCATAAAAGTACACCGCCTGCGGGCGGGGCGGATAGCTGCGCGCAGACGCGCCGGTGGCGGGGTGACTCATTTGTGCTCCTGTCCGGGTGGCCCCCCGGTGTGTATTGCGTGACGCAAATACTGTATTGATCGACCGCTTGGTAAATTGGTAAGACCAATTTACTGCGTGCAGCAAAATTTACCTAGGAACTTTGTCAAAGTCAATCCACCCCACCCCTAAATATACTAATTTTGGGTAAAAACAAGGGTAAACCTGTAGTTTTACCCCGTTTTTAGCCCCATTGATACCGGAGGGAGTTGTAAAATTTTGGTCAGACCAATTTCCTCATGCTTGTTATGGCCACTGGCAAACTCGTCGTACAGCGACTCTCCGACACCATCGTTCACGAACTAGAACGCCGCATCTTGGACGGTGCCTTAAAACCCGGTGATCGCCTGCCACCAGAACGAGAGCTGTGTGTGGAGTTGGGCGTCTCCCGCCCCTCGCTGCGCGAGGCAATCCAAAAATTGGTGTCTAAAGGGATGCTGTTCAGCCGCCAAGGTGGCGGCACCTATGTCACAGACCAACTGGATGCCGGTTTTACCGACCCTTGGCACAATATGCTGGCCCAACACCCCAAGCTCCAAGATGACCTGCTAGAGTTTCGCGGCATGTTAGAAAAAGAAGCTGCCCGCCTAGCGGCCCGGCGGGCTACCGATGCCGACCGGCAACGCATTGGCGAGGCTTATGCCCGCGTCGATGCATTGTTTGCCCAAGGCACTTCTGCCGCCGTGCTAGCCCAACAGGTCAAAGCCGACTTGGCTTTTCACCAAGCTGTGGCCGAGGCGGCCCACAATGCGATGATCGGCCACCTCACCGCCAGCCTGCTCAAGGTGATTAACGACCACATCGACCGCAACCTGCGCCACCTGCGCCGCAATGAAGAAGACTGGGGCCACCTGCGTGAACAGCACCGCGCCGTCTGGGAAGCCATTCGCGATGCCGACCCCGCTGCTGCCGTGCGGGCCGTAGAGGGCCATATCGCCTTTGTCCATGAAAGCATGAAAGCCCGCGCACTGCATGAAGAGCGCGAACACCGGGCGCGGGCGCGGGGAGTGGGCAGCGATACCGAAGGGTAAACAAGCCCCCATGCAGCTGCCCGCCATCGGCTAACCTCGCTGCCCTATCTTGTTCTTCTCTGGCCTTGGAGCACCTTTTGAGCCTTACCTTTGACGCCATCATCCTTGGGGCCGGTGCTGCCGGTTTATTTTGTGCTGCCCAAGCGGGCCAACGCGGCCTGAAGGTGCTGCTAATCGACCACGCCGAGCGCGTGGCGGAAAAAATCCGTATCTCCGGTGGTGGGCGTTGCAACTTTACCAACCGCGATTTGGATGTGCGCGCACCGCACAAGCATTTTGTCGGCCAAAACCCGCAGTTTTGCCGCTCGGCGCTGTCGCGCTACACGCCGCAAGACTTTATCGCGCTGTTGCAAAAGTACAGCATCCCGTTCCATGAGAAGCACAAGGGCCAACTGTTTTGCGACCGCTCGGCTGAAGACATCATCCAGATGCTGCTGGCCGAATGTGCTGCCGGGCAGGTGCAGCGCTGGCAACCGTGTAAGGTGCAAAAAATCGGTTTTGTCGCCTCAGCATCTGGCGGCAGCTACCAGTTGGAGACCAGCCAAGGCTTGGTGCAAACCCCCAGCTTGGTGGTGGCAACGGGCGGCTTATCTATTCCCAAAATTGGGGCTACCGATATAGGCTACCGACTGGCGCAACAGTTTGATATGGCCTTGGTAGAGCGCCGCCCCGGCTTGGTACCGCTCACCTTTGATGGCGCAGACTGGGCACCCTACGCCCAATTGTCTGGGCTGGCCTTGCCCGTGACCATCAGCACCGGCAGCAAAAAAGCCCACATGGCCTTTGATGAAGATTTGCTCTTTACGCACCGGGGGCTGTCTGGCCCAGCGGTGTTGCAAATTTCCAGCTACTGGCAAGAAGGCACGCCACTGTCGCTCAATTTAGCGCCCACCGTGGATTTGCCCACGGCGCTGGCGCAGGCCAAGCTGCGCTCGCGCAAGCTGATTGCCAATGAACTGGCGACACTGGTACCCAGCCGCTTGGCCGATGCTTGGGCCAGCCAAGAGGCCGATTGGCAGCGCCCGATAGCCGAAGCCTCCGACAAAGCCTTAGCCCGGCTGGCCGAGCGCCTGAGCCGCTGGCAACTCACACCCACCGGCACCGAAGGCTACAAAAAGGCCGAAGTCACGCTGGGCGGCATTGATACCAAAGCCCTATCGCAACAAACGATGGAGGCCAAAGCGCAGCCGGGGCTGTATTTTGTCGGCGAGGTGGTGGACATTACCGGCTGGCTGGGCGGCTACAACTTCCAGTGGGCTTGGGCCAGCGCTGCCGCCTGCGCGCAGGGGCTGGCCGAGCGGGCGCAAGGCTTGGCCGCCACCTGAGTCGTTTTAGGCGCGAGCTAATACTGGGGCCAATGCCTGCCCAGTGTGCGTACCGGCCTGCACCAATGCCTCCGGGGTGCCCACAGCCACCATGCGGCCCCCGGCATCGCCGCCTTCTGGCCCTAAGTCCAGCACCCAGTCGGCTTCGGCAATCACATCCAAATCGTGTTCAATCACGATCACGCTGTGGCCGCCATCCACCAGCCGGTGCAGTACGCGGATCAGCCGATCCACGTCGGCCATGTGCAGGCCGACGGTAGGCTCGTCCAACACATACAGCGTGTGGGGCGCTTTTTGGCCCCGGCGAGTGATGTCGTCGCGCACCTTGGTCAACTCAGTGACCAGCTTGATGCGCTGGGCTTCGCCGCCACTCAGAGTGGGTGAGGGCTGGCCCAAGGTCAGGTAGCCCAAACCCACGTCTTGCAGCAATTGCAGCGGGTGGGCAATAGCGGGCATGGAGGCAAAAAAGCCCACCGCTTCGTCCACCTCCATGCGCAGCACTTCGCCAATGTGCTTGCCGCGCCACGTCACGGCCAGTGTTTCGGGGTTAAAGCGAGCACCGTGGCAGACCTCGCAAGGCACTTTGACATCGGGCAGAAAGCTCATCGCAATGGTGCGGATGCCTGCGCCTTCGCAATGGGGGCAGCGACCAGCACCAGTGTTAAAGCTAAAGCGCCCGGCACCGTAGCCCCGCGCTTGGGCCTCTAGCGTCTGGGCAAACAGTTTGCGGATGCTGTCCCAAAAGCCAATATAGGTAGCCGAGCAGGAACGCGGCGTCTTGCCAATCGGGGTTTGATCGACCTCCAGCACGCGGCTGATGCTGTCAAAGCCTTGCAGGCCGGTGCAGCCGTGCAGCGGTGGTGCTTGGCCTGCATCCATCGCTTGCCTACCCGCATGGGTGCTGCGTTGTTGCACCCATGCAGCCACATTGGTCAACAACACATCCCTCGCCAAGGTGGATTTGCCTGAACCACTCACCCCGGTGACAGCCACCAGCCGGTGCAGGGGCACGCGGGCGGTGATCTGCTGCAAATTGTGCAGAGATGCACCGTGCACAGTGAGCCAAGCCGTGTTTAGGGTGTCATCAATAGCGCGGCGCGCTTGCAGCGGGTGGCGCATCGCGTGCAGCAAGTAGCGGCCGGTTTGTGAGTCTGGCGCGGCGGTCAGGTCGGTCACGCTGCCTTGAGCCACCAGCTGCCCGCCACGCTGTCCTGCACCGGGGCCGATGTCAATCAAGTGATCGGCGCGGCGAATAGTGTCTTCATCGTGCTCGACTACCACCAGCGTATTGCCCTTGTCGCCCAGTTTTTGCAGGGCATTGAGCAGAATATGGTTGTCGCGGGGGTGCAGGCCGATGGTCGGCTCGTCCAGCACGTAACACACGCCTTGCAAGTTGCTACCCAGTTGCGCCGCCAGCCGGATGCGCTGTGCCTCACCACCTGAGAGCGTGGGCGCGCCCCGGTCTAGCGTCAAATAGCCCAAGCCCACTTCTTGCAGAAACTCCAAGCGGCTGCGGATTTCTGGGATCAGGTCACGGGCAATGCCCGTTTCGCGCTCACTCAGCGTCAGGCTACTCAGCCAATCGTGGATGTGGCCAATGGGCAACCGGGCCACCTCGGTGATGCTGTAGCCACCAAAGCGCACAGCGCGGGCCGTGGTGTTCAGGCGCGTGCCTTCGCAATGCGGGCAAGGGGTATCGGCCACATCGTCCATGTCGGGCTCGGCAAAAGTTTGCTCGCGGCCTTTGTCTTTATCGTCCGGCACCGAGTCGTCCAATGCCTTGCGCTGCGCTGCCGTCAATTGCACGCCGGTGCCGACGCAATGCGGGCACCAGCCATGCTTGCTGTTGTAGCTGAACAGGGCCGGTTGCAGTTCGGCGTAGCTGGTGGCGCACACCGGGCAGGCGCGCAGGGTGGAGTACACCTGCAAGCGCCCAATGCCAGCGGTGGTGCTGCCCGCCTGCATAGCGTCAAGCAAGCCGTGCAAATCGCTCAACACATGCACCACGCCTTTGCCCTGCTCCAGCGCCCGCGCTAAAGCGGTGCGCAACAGGGCTTCTTGCTCTGGGGCCACATCCAAACTGAGCACCGGCAGCTCGATGGTGTGTTCTTTAAAGCGGTCTAGGCGCGGAAAGCCTGTGGTCGGCAAAAATTCGCCATCCACACGCAGATGGGTGTAACCACGCTGGCGCGCCCAATCGGCTAATTCGGTATAAACGCCTTTACGATTGACCACCAACGGGGCCAGCACGCCGATGTGCTGGCCGCGAAACTCCGTCAGCCACTGCGCTGCGATGCGGTCGATGGTTTGCGGCTGCACCGGGGTGTCGTCGTGAATGCAGTGCTGCACCCCCAGCTTGACATAGAGCAGGCGCAGAAAATGCCACACCTCGGTAGCCGTGCCCACCGTCGATTTGCGCCCGCCCCGCGATAAGCGCTGCTCAATCGCCACCGTGGGTGCAATGCCATACACCGCATCCACTTCGGGCCGCCCGGCAGGCTGCACGATGCTGCGCGCATAGGCATTGAGGGACTCTAAATAACGGCGCTGGCCCTCGTTGAACAAAATGTCAAACGCCAATGTCGATTTGCCCGAACCGCTCACGCCGGTAATCACATTGAAGCGCCCGCGTGGAATATCCACCGACAAGCCCTGGAGGTTGTGCTCTTTGGCATTGACGATCTGGATGCACTCCGGGGCCGAGGGCTGGCGGCTGACGCTGGCGGGCTGGCCCCAGCGCAGTTGGGACTCTTGCACGCTCAAAGGCAGCACGCCCAATGCCAGCGCGTAGTCGCGCAGCGCCGCGCCAGTGTGGGAGGTCGGGTGCTGGCGCAGTTCGTGCGGGGTGCCTTCGGCCACGATGTAGCCGCCACCATCGCCGCCTTCCGGGCCAAGGTCAATCAGCCAATCGCTGGCGCGGATCACGTCCAAGTTGTGTTCAATCACCACCAGCGAATGCCCCACATCCACCAACTGGCGCAGCGCCCGCATCAGCTTGGCAATATCGTCAAAATGCAGGCCGGTGGTCGGCTCGTCCAACAAAAACAGCGTGCCCTTGCGCGCCAACGGCTGGCGTGATTTGCTGGCCGTGCGCCCGGCTTCGGCCAGATGGCCCGCCAGTTTGAGCCGCTGCGCCTCACCGCCCGACAGCGTGGGCACCGGCTGGCCCAAGCGGATGTATTCCAGCCCCACATCCAACAGCGGGCGCAGCCCCGCCATCACGGCATGGTCTTGGGCGAACAGCACGGCGGCCTCGCTGACCGTCAGCGCCAGCACATCGGCCACGTTCATCACCACGGTTTCCAAAGAATCAGGGGCAGACCCCGATGGCGTGGGGCGGGTGCGCTCTAGCGTGACTTCTAAAATTTCGGGGCGATAGCGTTGGCCGTGGCAATCGGGGCAGCGCAGATAGACATCGCTGAGAAACTGCATCTCTACATGCTCAAAGCCAGAGCCGCCACAGGTCGGGCAGCGCCCATCACCACTGTTAAAGCTGAACTTGGCAGCGGTATAGCCGCGCTGGCGCGATACCGGCGTGGTGGCGAACAATTCGCGCACCGCATCCCAAGCCCCCACATAACTGACCGGATTGGAGCGCGCCGTTTTGCCCATCGGTGACTGATCGACAAACACCACGCTACTAAGGTGCTCTGCACCCAAGAGCCGCTCATAGATACCGGGGGCCTCAGTGGCAAGGCCAAAGTGGCGCAGCAGCGCCGGAGCCAACACGTTTTGGATCAGCGTAGATTTGCCTGAGCCGCTCACCCCGGTCACCGTGACCAAGCGTTGCAGCGGAAAACCCACCGTCAGGTTTTGCAGATTGTGGGCGCGCACACCTTCCAGCAGCAGGCGCGGCGTAGCATCGTTCACTGGACGCACAAAACCCATACCAATGTGCTTGCGTCCGCCCAAATACTGGCCGGTCAGGGTGTCGGCGTGGCGCAGGGCATCGGTGCTGCCATCAAACACGATCTGGCCGCCGCGCTCGCCGGGGCCTGGCCCCATGTCAATGATACGGTCGGCGGCCAGCATCACCGCCGGGTCGTGCTCGACCACCACCAGCGTATTGCCCGCATCGCGCAGGCGCAGCATGGCTTCGGTGATGCGGTGCATATCACGCGGGTGCAGGCCAATGCTAGGCTCATCCAG
>JAIESZ010000189.1 GCA_019745615.1 Burkholderiaceae bacterium | reverse complement strand
GAATTTAGCAACACCACCCCCCTGCCCGCCAAAATTTATGCTGGAGAGGGCTGCGCGCAGGTCTTGTTCTTTGAGAGCGACAAAGACGACGTGTGCGAGACCAGCTACAAAGACCGTGGCGGCAAATACCAAGGCCAGCACGGCGTCACCCTGCCACGTGCCTAATCAGGCCCCATAGCTCCCACCGGAGACAGCGCATGAAATGGGAAGGCAACCGCCAGTCCGACAACGTCGAAGACCGCCGTGACAGCGATGACTCCGGCGGCGGCCAGCCCGTGCTCGGTGGGCGCAACATCGGCTTAGGCACCATTGCCGTAGCCCTGCTGGCCGGTTGGCTGCTGGGCATCAACCCCCTCACGGTGCTAGGGGTGCTCAGTGGCGGCGGCCACCCTCCGGCGCAGGTGCAGCAACACGCCCCCACAGCACACCGCCCCCCAGCGGACGACCGCATGGCCAAGTTTGTCTCTACCGTGTTGGCCGACACAGAAGACGTCTGGACGGAGCTGTTTCGCCAAGGTGGTAGCCACTACCAACAACCCAAGCTGGTATTGTTTCGGGGGGCCACGCCCACCGCCTGCGGCACTGGCCAAGCAGCGATGGGGCCGTTTTACTGCCCAGGAGACCAAAAAGTCTATATTGACTTGGCTTTTTACGAAACCCTGAAACACGACTTAGGTGCCCCCGGCGAATTTGCCCAAGCCTACGTGATCGCCCACGAAGTGGGCCACCACGTCCAGCACCTGCTGGGCATCAGTGACGAAGTAGACCGCCAGCGTGGGCGCGTAAGCCAAGTGCAATACAACCAACTTTCGGTGCGGCTAGAGCTGCAAGCCGACTGCTTGGCCGGTGCTTGGGCGCACCATGCGCAAGCCTCACGGCAAATTTTGGAGCGAGGCGACATCGAAGCCGCCATGAACGCTGCCGCCAAAATTGGCGACGATGCCCTGCAACAACGCAGCCAAGGCCGCGTGGTGCCCGATAGCTTTACCCACGGCAGCAGCGCCCAGCGCGTGCGCTGGTTTCAGCAGGGGCTACAAAAGGGCAATGTGCAAGCTTGCGACACTTTTTCAGCGCGTAACCTCTAGCCCATCGCGTTTTCGATACCGTTTTGGCGGCGCTGGTGCGACAATTGCACACCAATGACAAGCTCCTTCTCCAATTTATCGCTGGCCGAGCCGCTAGCGCGTGCCGTAGCCGAAATGGGCTACGAGTCCATGACTCCCATTCAGGCACAAGCCATCCCCGTCGTGCTCACCGGGCAAGACGTCATGGGCGCTGCCCAAACTGGCACTGGCAAAACCGCCGCCTTCTCACTGCCGCTGCTCCAACGCCTGCTCCAGCACGAAAACGCCTCCACCTCCCCAGCGCGCCACCCAGTGCGCGCCTTGGTGTTGCTGCCCACCCGCGAACTGGCCGACCAAGTGGCACAGCAAATCGCCCTCTACGCCAAATACACCAAACTGCGCAGCGCCGTAGTCTTTGGTGGCATGGACATGAAGCCCCAAACCCTAGAGCTGAAAAAAGGCGTTGAGGTACTGGTAGCCACCCCAGGGCGTCTGCTCGACCACATTGAAGCCAAAAATACCGTACTCAACCAAGTCGAATACGTCGTACTCGATGAGGCCGACCGCATGCTCGATATCGGCTTTTTGCCCGACCTGCAACGCATCCTCAGCCACCTGCCCAAGCAGCGCACCACGCTGCTGTTTAGCGCCACCTTCTCGCCCGAAATCAAACGGCTGGCGGGCAGCTACCTGCAAGACCCCATCACCATCGAAGTAGCCCGGCCCAATCAAACCGCCTCCACCGTCGAGCAGCGGTTTTATGCCGCCACCGACGAAGACAAGCGCCGCGTGATCCATCAGGTGCTTAAAACCCGTGGCATCAAGCAAGCCTTTATCTTCGTCAATAGCAAACTAGGCTGTGGCCGCTTGGCACGCAGCCTAGAGCGCGAGGGCCTTAAAACCACCGCCCTACACGGTGACAAGAGCCAAGATGAGCGCCTCAAAGCGCTAGACGCCTTTAAGCAAGGCGAGGTCGATTTGCTGGTCTGCACTGATGTGGCTGCGCGCGGCCTCGACATCAAAGACGTGCCCGCCGTGTTCAACTTTGACGTGCCGTTCAACGCCGAAGATTACGTCCACCGCATTGGCCGCACAGGCCGCGCCGGGGCCTCCGGGCTGGCCGTCACGCTGGTGTCGGGCAGCGACACCCGTCTCGTGGCCGATATCGAAAAACTGCTCAAAACCAAGCTCAACGTCGAAACGCTGGCTCTAGACGAGCCGCCTCGCACCGAGCGCCCTGCCAGCCGCTACGCTGAGGCGCGCCCCGAAGGCCGCAGCGAGCGCTACGAGCGCCCAGAGCGCTTTGACCGTGCGGCAAGGTCGCCGGTGCAGCGCGGTGGCTTCCGGCCCGCCATGCCCTCGCGTGACCCGTTCTTTGACAAGCCCTACGAGGCACCAGCTGCAGGCGCAGTAGCGCAATGGGACTCGGCTCCCCCCAACCCAGCAGCGCGTGGTACCCCATCGGGCAATATCAAACCTCGGCGCAAGCTGGCGGCTTTGTTCAAGCCGACAGAGCCGGGGGTGGCACCCGCCTGAACGCGGCCCCATCGGCAAAACAACCATGGGCTACGCGGCGGTTCGTTCACCGAGGATAGCCGAGGCCGCTGGTATTTCAATGTAGCGATAGAAGTCGAGGTTCAAGCCTCGCCCGGTACAGCCGCCGTGGGTATCGACTTGGGCTTGAAGGACTGTGCTACGGCATCGGACGCACAAAAGCTGCATGGGCGCTGGTATCGCCAGCATGGCAAAAAGAAGGTGTTTCCACCTTCACAGCAAGCCACCCCAATCACCGCAATTCATACGGCGATTGGAGCGTTATTGAACGCAGCGTGGCTTTAAGCCAGTTTGCCGTGGCACTGCTTGTATTTTTTACCGCTGCCGCAAGGGCAGGGATCATTGCGGCCTATGTGGGCACCTGCTACCGCTGCCACTGTAGCCGCCTTGGACAAGTGGGGCACCGTGCTCTCATCCAGCGTGGTCTGGGCCTCGCCGGTTTCGGTGGGCGCGGTGTAGGTCACATTGGCAATGTGCTCGGCGCGCTGCTCCATGTCTTCGGCAGCTTGTTCGATTTGGGCGGGCGACTGCACCTGCACCGTCATCAAGGTACGGGTGACGTCGGTTTTGACCGTGTCAATCAACTGGCGGAACAGCTCGAAGGCTTCGCGCTTGTATTCTTGCTTGGGCTGCTTTTGTGCGTAACCGCGCAGGTGGATGCCTTGGCGCAAATAGTCCAAGGCGCTGAGGTGGTCGCGCCAGTTGGAATCAAAGTTTTGCAAGAGCACCATGCGCTCAAAGTGAGTGAAGTTTTCTTCGCCCACCAGATCAACCTTGGCTTGGAAAGCGGCGTGGGCGGCAGCCAGCACCCGTTCCAAAATCTCTTCATCGGTGATCGACTCTGCACCATCCACTAAGCTGCGCAGCTCCAGTGGCAATTGCCATTCTTGGGTCAGGGCAGCCTCAAGGGCGGGCAGGTTCCATTGCTCTTCTACCGATTCGGCGGGCACATGCTGGCGTACCAAGTCGGTAAAGCAATCTTCGCGCATGGCATGGATGACATCGTGCAGGGCCGTGGCATCCAAAATCTCGTTGCGCTGCTGGTAAATCACGCGACGCTGGTCATTGGCCACATCATCGTATTCGAGCAGTTGCTTGCGCACGTCAAAGTTGCGTGCCTCGACTTTGCGTTGGGCCGATTCAATGCTGCGCGTGACGATACCGGCCTCGATGGCCTCGCCTTCGGGCATTTTCAGGCGGTCCATGATCGAGCGCACCCGATCACCAGCAAAGATACGCATGAGCGCATCATCCAAGCTCAGATAGAAACGCGAAGAACCGGGGTCGCCTTGGCGGCCCGAACGGCCCCGCAACTGGTTGTCAATGCGGCGCGATTCGTGGCGCTCGGTGGCAATGATGCGCAGGCCACCCAAAGCCTTGACCTTGTCGTTTTCTTGCTTCCAAGCAGCGCGCAAGGCCTCGATTTGGCTGGCTTTGGCAGCAGCATCCAGTGCTTCGTCGTGTTCAATGGCGGCGATGTCTTTTTCGATGTTGCCACCGAGCACGATGTCGGTACCACGCCCAGCCATGTTGGTGGCAATGGTAATCATGCCAGAGCGGCCTGCTTGGGCAATGATGTCGGCCTCGCGGGCGTGCTGCTTGGCATTGAGCACTTGGTGCGGCAGCCCAGCTTGGGTCAGCAGTTGGTCGATGATTTCCGAGTTCTCAATCGACGTCGTGCCCACCAGCACGGGCTGGCCGCGCTCATGGCACTCGCGGATGTCTTGGATGGCGGCGTCGTATTTTTCTTTGGTCGTTTTGTAAACGCGGTCGAGCTGGTCTTCGCGCTTGCTGGGCTGATTGGGCGGAATCACTACCGTTTCAAGGCCGTAAATTTCTTGGAATTCGTAGGCTTCGGTGTCGGCGGTGCCGGTCATGCCCGACAGCTTGTTGTAGAGACGGAAATAATTTTGGAAGGTGATAGAGGCCAGCGTTTGGTTTTCGGCTTGGATGTCCACGCCTTCCTTGGCTTCTACGGCTTGGTGCAGGCCCTCACTCCAGCGGCGGCCCGCCATCAGGCGGCCGGTAAACTCATCCACGATCACGATCTCGCCGTTTTGCACCACATAGTGCTGATCGCGGTTGTACAGGTTGTGGGCGCGCAGCGCTGCATACAGGTGGTGCATCAGCGAGATATTGGCCGGGTCGTACAGCGAGGTGCCTTCGGGCAGCAAGCCTTGGGCGGCCAGCACGCGCTCGGCAGTTTCGTGGCCTTGTTCGGTCAAGAAGACTTGGTGCGATTTTTCGTCCAGCGTAAAGTCGCCGGGCTTGGTCACACCCTCGCCAGTGCGCGGGTCGGCCTCGCCCTCTTGGCGCGTGAGCAACGGCACGACGTGGTTCATCGCCAGATACAGTGCGGTATGGTCTTCGGCTTGGCCGCTGATGATCAGCGGTGTACGCGCCTCGTCAATCAGAATCGAATCGACCTCATCGACGATGGCGTAATTGAGCTGGCGTTGCACCCGGTCTACCGATTCGTAGACCATGTTGTCGCGCAGGTAGTCAAAGCCGTATTCGTTGTTGGTACCGTAGGTAATATCAGCGGCGTAGGCATCTTGCTTTTCTTCGCGCTGCATATTGGGCAGGTTGATACCCACCGTGAGGCCCAAAAAGTTGTACAGGCGGGCCATCCACTGCGCATCGCGGTTAGCCAAATAGTCGTTGACGGTCACAACATGCACGCCCTGCCCCGACAGGGCGTTGAGGTACACCGGCAGCGTCGCAGTGAGGGTTTTGCCCTCACCAGTGCGCATTTCGGCAATTTTGCCGTAGTGCAGAGCCATACCGCCGAGCAATTGCACATCAAAGTGGCGCATCTTCATGACGCGCTTGGAGCCTTCGCGCACCACAGCAAAGGCTTCGGGCAACAGGTCGTCGAGCGATTCGCCTTGGGCCACGCGCTGCTTGAAGGCTTCGGTTTTGGCCCGTAATGCCTCATCGTCGAGCTTCTCTAACTCTGGCTCTAGGGCATTGATGCGTGCCACGGTCTTGCGGTACTGCTTGAGCAACCGGTCGTTGCGGCTGCCGAAAAGTTTGGTGAGGAAGTTGATGGCCATGCGCGCGGGAACACCAGAGCAGGCCCAAGCCCGCAAGGTGTCCGAATCCCTGTGAAGATATAAAGATGTCGGGTGGTGCCAGTCAGCACTGTAGCTGTGGACAGCACGAGAGAGTCTAACGGCACCAGAAGTTTGATTTTAGCTGCCGACAATCGGCCCTTCTTCTGCCCGCCCCTTACACCCTTGCACTGCCATGACCCATGTGCGCAGCCACCATGCGGTTACGCTGGTGCAAGCTTGGAAACAAGCCCCAGCACAGGCTCGGCTGCTGGCGTTACAATGGTGCAACAGCGGCTTACCGTTGTTTATTTTTTCTGTATCACACATGGCGACTAGCGGTTTGTCACCGAAAATATTTCAAGATGTAACAGATCGATAACGATGCGTATCCTTTTCGCAAAAGACTCCGACTCCAAATCCCTTGCCAGCCTCGTTATTGCCTTTCTTGAGCACGAGGGGCATACCGTCACCCACGTCGAAACCGGTTTAGCGACAGTCAACGCCTTTGCCCAAGGATCAAGCAGGATTTGGCATAAGAGAATGGACGCGCAACGATTGCGCGGCGATACACGAGCGCGACGTGAATGCAGCAGGCAACATTTTCGCGGCGGGACATCGCCGTCTGGCAGCCGGAATCTCCGTCCTTTACGGCGACGAGGATGTCAAAACCAAATAACCGCCTACTAGCACATGACCAGCACAGAGATTCTCCGCCACGCCCTTGACCAGCACGCCATCGTGAGCTTGACTGACGCAGCGGGCAACATCCTTGAGGTCAATGACAAGTTCTGTACTATCAGTGGCTACCGACGCGAAGAACTGCTCGGGCAAAATCATCGGGCGCTTAAATCGGGGCGGCACCCGGCTCAGTTCTACGAAGAAATGTGGAACACCATCAGCGCCGGCCACACTTGGCAGGGTGATCTGTGCAATCGGGCGCGTGATGGCAAAGAATACTGGGTGCGCTCCACCATTACACCCATACCGGGCGCAGATGGCCTACCGGAAAAATACATCTCCATCCGTACCGACATCACCTACATCAAAGCGGTGGATCTGGTGCTCCGAGAAAATGAACTGCGTTACCGCTCTCTGGTTAACTCAGTCAGTGTGGGTATCGTGCTCCACAACCGCCACGGTGCCATCACGGAATGCAACCCGGCTGCCGAACAAATTTTGGGTTTGCCCAGAGAACAGATCCTAGAACGCTTACACGCTGATGCTGTCTGGCGCTGCATTCATCCTGATGGGCGCGCGTTTGCTGACACAGACTATCCGGCCATCCAAACGCTCAGAACTGGTGTCAGCCTGCGCGATGTTCTGATGGGGGTGTATCGTGCCGATGGCAGCCTTGTGTGGCTTAGTGCATCATCTGAGCCTATTCGGGCCCCAGACAATCCACAGCAGATCTCGGCAGCTGTGGTTTCTTTTGTCAATGTTACCGAGAGCAGGTACATCGAGACGCGCTTCGCATTCGCGGTAGAAGGTGCCGGTGATGGAGTGTGGGATTGGAACATTGCCACAGGTGTCATATCCTTTTCGGGCAATTACGAAGGCATGCTGGGCTATGCCAAGGGCGAGCTCAGTAACGATATCACCCACTTGATCGCTATGGTGTATCCGCAAGACTTGCCCGGTGTTCAAAAAAACTTAACGGACTACCTAGAAGGCCGAGTCCCCCACTATACGGTGGAAGTACGTCTGCGCTGCAAAGATAGTAGCTACAAGTGGGTTCTGTGCCGAGGCACCGTAGTGCAACACAACGCCGATGGCAAACCGGCCCGCATGATCGGCATTCACAGCGACATTTCGGCGCAAAAGCAGGCTGAAAATGAACTGCTGGTGTTTCGGCGGCTGGTAGAAAGCACTGACCAAGCCATCCGCGTGGCTGACCGTGATGGCCGTATCCAATACGTCAACCCGGCTTATCAAGCCCTTTTGGGCTACCAAGCCGAAGAAGTCATCGGCCAAGACTTTGCCCTCATCGGTACAGCCCCAGACCAAAATCAGCAAGTGCAGGGCATCATGGACTGCCTCTCTCGAAGCGAGGGATGGCGGGGCCTTTTCAAGCTCAGACGCAAGGACGGTAGTGAATTTATCAGCCAAAGCAATATCCGCAGCATCACCTCACCAGAGTCGGGTGAACTCCTGCACAGCTTCAATATGTTCATTGATTACAGCGAGGAGATGGCGCGCCAAGAGGCGCTGATTACAGCTCGTGAAGCCGCCGACCGCGCCAATCAAGCCAAATCTGATTTCCTGTCCAGCATGAGCCACGAGCTGCGCACGCCCATGAACGCCATCATCGGTTTTGCCCAGATGCTGGAATACGACAGCGAGTTGACAGCTGACCAGCAGGACAATGTGCATGAAATCCTCAAGGCGGGACGCCATCTGCTTGACCTCATCAACGAGGTTCTCGATCTGGCCAAAATTGAGTCGGGCAGGGTTGACCTGTCGATGGAGGGGATTGACCTCGCTGTACTGGGCGAAGATTGCCGCCAGTTGCTCCAACCCATTGCTGACCAAGCAGGCATCCACCTTGGCATCGAACTGCCCAGCAAGAGCGTGGTGTTCGCCGACCGTGTACGTCTCAAGCAGGTGTTGCTCAATTTGCTCTCTAATGCTATCAAGTACAACCGGCCCCATGGCACCGTCCGTCTGAGCGTAACCGCCAGCAAGCCCGGTTATCTGCGTTTGGCTGTGGCGGATACGGGCTTAGGCATTGCGTCCAAACGCATCACCGAGTTATTCCAGCCCTTTAACCGCCTTGGTGCTGAAGCCAGCGAGATCGAAGGCACTGGCATCGGCCTGACCATCACGCGCCGGTTAGTAGAGATGATGGGGGGGGAGATCAGCGTCGAAAGCACCCTTGGCGTCGGCTCCACTTTCTGGGTCAATCTGGCAGTAGGTCTCACGGCACAGATCGGCACTGACGAGATGCTCAACGACGCAAATACCCCGGTTGAAGTCGGCATGGCAACATCTACCGTGCTAGCGATTGACGACAATCCGGCCAACCTCAAGCTGATTGCCAAAGTGATGGGCACACGCGACAATATTCACCTACTGTCTGCCCATACGCCAGAATTGGGCATTGAGCTGGCACTAGCGCACCGGCCTGACCTGATTTTGCTCGATATCAATATGCCCGGCATGGACGGCTATCAGGTACTTGAGGTACTTAAATCTCACATGGTGCTGCGCGCTATTCCGGTCATTGCCGTCACGGCCAATGCTATGCCGCACGATATTGAACGCGGCAAGAGAGCTGGTTTTGCCAACTACATGACCAAGCCGATACAAATCAGCGCTCTAATGGAGACCATCGAGTATTGCCTCAAAGACACCAAGAAGCCATTGCCATGAGCACCGCACTATTACTCGATCAGGCCCGTATTCTCATCATTGATGATGAACCGGCCAACCTCAAGCTGCTCGACAAGATGCTGGCCAGCCAAGGTTACCAACAGCGCATTCTGATTCAAGATGCGCGCGATGTGCTGGCCCGCTATCTCGAGGCACGTCCCGATCTGATCCTGCTCGACATCAATATGCCGCACCTTGACGGCTACCAAGTGATGGAGCAACTCAGGGACTTAGACGATCCGCTGGCACCGCCGATTGTTGTCCTCACAGCCCAGCATGGGCGCGACTATCTGCTCAAGGCGCTATCTGCTGGCGCGCGCGACTTTATCGGCAAACCCTTTGACCGCGTTGAACTGCTGATGCGTGTGCGCAACTTGCTGGATGCACAACTGGGCCACCGCATGCTGTACCAGCAGAAAGAGGTGCTAGATGAGATGGTGCGCCTGCGCACCCAAGAACTCGAGCGCACGCGCTTGAAAATCGTGCAATGCCTTGGCCGTGCCGCAGAATATCGCGATAACGAGACCGGTAATCACATCATTCGGGTCAGCCAAGTTTCAGCCCTGCTGGCAAAGAAGTTGGGCTGGAGCGATGCTTACAGCGAACTGATGTTGCACGCCAGCCCCATGCACGACTTGGGCAAAATTGGCATCCCAGATCATGTGCTACTCAAACCAGGTAAGTTTGAACCAGAAGAGCGACAAATCATCAATACCCACACCACTATCGGTGCTGCATTGCTAGACGATGATGATTCTGCACTGTTGCGTCTATCGCGAGAAATCGCCCTAAGCCACCACGAAAAATGGGATGGTAGTGGCTATCCAAACGGACTGGCAGGCGAAGCGATTCCACAATCCGGACGCATTGTGGCGGTCGCTGATGTGTTCGATGCACTGACCTCTTCGCGGCCCTACAAAAATCCTTGGACGATAGACAATGCCATAGCCTTTGTGCGCGACAACGCTGGCAGTCACTTTGATCCGGCGGTAGTAGCGTGCTTTTTGGCACACCTGCCGGAGATCCTCGCTATTAACCATCAGCATCCAGAATGACCGCTGTTCGCCGCCACCATGCCGTTACGCTGCTGCAAGCCTCAGAAGAAGCGCCCACACTGGCCCCGTTGCTGGCGTTGATGCGCGAGTCTAGCGAGCGCCTACAAGCCATTCAACCCTTGATTCCGGTGCTGCTGCGCCCCAGCGTGCAGGCCGGGCCGATTGAGGGCGGCCACTGGTGTTTGGTGGTCAAAAACAATGCCGTGGCGGCCAAGCTACGCCAGTTGCTACCCACCTTTCAGGCCCGCTTGCAGGCCCAAGGCAGGGAGGTCAGCAGCATTCGGCTCAAGGTGCAGGGGGTAGGCTGAACCTTGAGCGTTGCCCTTTTAGCGCTGGGCAGGGTGTGCAGGCCGTGGCAAACCCAAATGCTCGCGCAGGGTATGGCCGGTATAGGCAGTGCGGAATAATCCGCGCCGTTGCAGTTCTGGAATCACCAGATCGACAAAATCTTGCAAGTCAAAAGGCAGTGTGGGGGCCATGATGTTGAAGCCATCGGCAGCGCCCGTGGTAAACCAGTGCTCCAGTTGATCCGCCACCGATTCGGGCGTGCCCACCACTGTCCAATGGCCGCGTGCTGTGGCGACGCGCTGGTAGAGCTGGCGTAGGGTGAGGTTTTCTTCGCGGGCCAACTTCAAGAACAAATCTTGGCGGCTTTGCCAGCCCTCAGTGGGAGGCAAGTCGGGCACTGGGCCATCGAGCGGATACGGCGAGAAATCAAAGCCCCCAACAAAATGCGACAGCAACCCCAACCCCACCGAAGGTTCGATCAGCGCTTGCAGTTGCTCGTATTTTTCTTGGGCTTCGGCCTCGGTGCGGCCCACTACGGGCGAGACGCCGGGCAAAATTTTCAGGGCATCGGGGCTGCGGCCATGCGCAGCCAAACGGCCCTTGAGGCTAGCGTAGAACGTGCGCGCACTCTCGACTGATTGGTGTGCGGTAAACACCAACTCTGCGGTGGCGGCAGCCAGTTCTTGCCCATCTTCAGAGGAGCCTGCCTGCACCAGCACCGGGTAGCCTTGCACTGGGCGCTGGCTTTGCAGGGCACCATGTACCTTAAAGTATTTGCCATCGTGCGCCAAGCGGTGCAGTTTGGCCGGGTCAAAATAACGGCCCGCAGCCTTATCAAACAGATTGGGCTGGTCTTCAAAGGTATCCCACAGCCCCTTAACAACATCAACATATTCGCGGGCGCGCTCATAGCGGTCGGCGTGCGAAATTTGTTGGTCTAAGCCAAACAGTTGGGCCTCTGGGTCAGAGCCAGAGGTGACGAGGTTCCAGCCCGCGCGGCCTGCGCTCAGGTGGTCTAGCGTGGCTACCTTGCGCGCCAGATGGTAGGGCGGCAGGTAGGTGGTAGAAACCGTGCCCACCAGCCCGATGCGCTCGGTGACACCGGCCAAGGCGGTGAGCAACTCTAGCGGTTCAAACTGGTGCAGCGGCACGTTGCGCGACAGCGCCTCGGCGGGCGTGCCGGGCAAGCCCATCGTGTCGGCGCTGAAGATGGCATCAAACAGGCCCGATTCGGCAATGCGGGCCAGTTGCTTATAGTGGGCTGGGCGCAAAGCGGCAGCCGGGTCTACATTGGGATGACGCCAAGCAGCAATGTGGTGGCCGACACCAAACAAAAAAGCGCCCAAATGCAGTTGGCGCGGTGCAGCAGCGGTGGTCATGGCGCGTCTCCCTCTTCCTATGGGTTTAGAGCTTGGCGATAGACACTTCGGTCGATTTGACCAGTGCGACCACTTCGGAGCCAATGGTCAGGCCCAAGTCATCCACCGAGCGGGTGGTGATGACGGAGGTAACGATGCCCCAAGGGGTTTCGACATCAATTTCCGAGACCACATCGCCACGGATGATTTCTTTGACTTTGCCCTTGAATTGATTGCGTACGTTGATGGCTTGAATCGACATGGGATAACTCCTAAACGGTGGTGAAGTTGGCACCGGACGGGAGCAGTCCCCATCCGTTTTTAATAACCAAAACGAATGTAAAACATTTTCTTAAAACTTATAAATAATAAAAAGCAATGAACAAAGACAAAGATGTTGTCGTCATAAGTTGCAATGCTGCCGCTATAACGACAGCACCTGTGGCACGCTTCAGGCAGCTTGAGCGCCGCCGCTGCGTCCGATGAGCTTGTCTAAAAACTGCTGCGCCCGCTCGGTAGCGGGCCGGGCAAAAAACGCCTCTGGGGCGGCCTGCTCAATGATTTGGCCTTGGTCCATAAACACCACGCGGTCGGCCACCGAGCGGGCAAAGTCCATCTCATGCGTGACGCACACCATGGTGATGCCTTGGCGGGCCAGCGCAGTCATCACGTCCAGCACCTCGTGCACCATTTCGGGGTCAAGGGCTGAGGTGGGTTCATCAAACAGCAAAATCTCTGGTGATAAACACAACGCCCGCGCAATCGCCACCCGTTGCTGCTGCCCGCCAGAGAGTTGCAACGGAAACTTGTGCGCCTGATCGGCAATGTGTACGCGCTCCAGTTGCGCGAGGGCATGGGCTTGAGCCTGCGCACGCGGCACCTTGGCGGCATGGATCGGCCCCAGCGTCAGGTTGTCCAGCACGCTCAAGTGCGGAAACAGGTTGAACTGCTGAAACACCATGCCGACATGGCGGCGCACTTGGGCAATGGCGCGCTCATCTTCTTGGCCTTCGGGGTGCAGCAACACTCCGGCCACCGACAGGCTGCCCTGCTGAAAGGATTCCAGCGCATTGATGCAGCGGATGAGCGTTGATTTACCCGAACCCGATGGCCCACACACCACGACCCGCTCACCACGGGCAATGTCCAAGTCAATATCGCGCAGCACATGAAAGTCTGTGCCAAACCATTTGTTTAGTTGCTGGAAGTGGATCAGTGGAGCCGTATCGGCAGGAGCAGTCATAGCATCCCATTCAAAAAAAGATCAGCGGGCGCGGCTGCGGGCCTGTTGCTGCTCCACCCACAGGCTGTAGCGCGACATGGCCGCACAGACAACAAAATAGATCAGCGTGATAAACAGGTAGCCCTCCAGCATGAACGGACGCCAGACCGGATCGCCACTGAGCGCCAACCCCAGCGAACCCGTCAATTCATACAAACTCACAATGGTGATAAGCGAGCTGTCTTTAAAGATGGAGATAAAGCTGTTCATCAGCCCCGGCACCACCGCCCCCAAGGCTTGGGGCAACACCACCAGACGTTGGGTTTGCCACCAACCTAAACCGATGCTGGCCGCAGCTTCGATCTGGCCGCGTGGCACCGATTGCAGCCCAGCGCGCACGGTTTCGGCCAAATAGGCGGCAGCAAACAAGGCAATGCCCAGCAGCACGCGCAGTAACACATCGGGCGTAGCCCCCACTGGCAAAAATAGCGGAAACAAAAAGCTCGCCATGAACAGCACCGAGATCAGCGGCACACCGCGCACCAGTTCGATATACAAGCTACACAAAGCGCGAATAGCAGGCATCTGTGACCGTCGCCCCAGCGCCAAGGCCACAGCCAACGGGCAGGCCAACACAATAGACAAGGTACTGAGCATCAGCGTGAGGGGCAGGCCACCCCAGCGATCCGTGGGTACGGCAGCCCAACCGAGCACGCCACCCCCCATCAGCGCCACAAACACCACCCATACCAGCACCCACGCCAACAGCAGCCAACGGTTCCAGCAGCGGCGCACCCCGCTGGCTACAACCAGCGCCAGCAGCAACCCCGTAGCCAACCAAGGACGCCAGCCCTCTTCCTGCGGATAGCGGCCCAGAATGATGAAGCGGTATTTCTCAGCCAACATACCCCAGCAGGCACCGCTGCCGCGTGCCGCTTGGCAGGCAGCGACATCGGGCTGCCAAATGGCTTGCCACACAGCCCAATCGGCCAGCGGTGGCAACAGCCACAGGGCGCAACCCAACAGGGCCAGCGTGGTCAGGCTGCTCACCCAGCCGCCCCACAGTTCACGGCGCAGCCAGCCCAGCAGGCCGCCGCTACGGGCAGGGGCAGGGCGGGCGGCTATCCAACGCACAGGAGTTTCGGGCATGGTTTAGCGCTCCCTCAGTGCGGCCCGGCGGTTGACATAGCCCATCACCAAGGCGGTACACAGCGACAAGCCCAGATACACCGCCATGATGACGGCAATGCACTCCAGCGCCCGGCCCGTCTGGTTCATGCTGGTATTGGCAATCGACACCACATCCGGGTAGCCCACCGCCACCGCCAGCGAGGAGTTTTTGGTCAGGTTCAAGAACTGATTGGTCAGCGGTGGCACGATGATGCGCAGCGCCTGCGGGCCAGTGACATGGCGCAGCGTTTGGAATCGACCCAAACCGATGCTCAACGCCGCCTCTATCTGGCCGCGTGGCACGGCGGTAATACCTGCGCGCACCACTTCGGCCACAAAAGCAGCGGTATAGAGCGTTAGCCCCAGCAGCAGCGCTAAAAATTCAGGCGAGAGCGCTGCGCCACCTTCAATGGCAAAGCCTTGCAGCGTCGGCAAGCTCCAGTGCCAGCCTTGTGCGTCTTGCACCGGAAAGGGCAGGCT
>JAIESZ010000136.1 GCA_019745615.1 Burkholderiaceae bacterium | reverse complement strand
GGCGGGGGCGGGGGCGGGTGTGGGGGCGGTTGCTGGGGTTGGGGCTGGGGGGGGGGCTGGGGCTGGAGCTGGGGCTGGAGCTGGAGCTGGGGCTGGGGCTGGGACTGGAGCTGGAGCTGGAGCTGGAGCTGGGGCTGGGGCTGGAGCTGGAGCTGGAGCTGGAGCTGGAGCTGGAGCTGGGGCTGGAGCTGGAGCTGGAGCTGGAGCTGGAGCTGGAGCTGGAGCTGGGGCTGGCCCCGGATCAGGCGCAGGGGCACTCACTGTAGTGAAATTGTAGGTGCTGGTATTGCTGACTGCTGTCGCGGCATTGCCAGCGGCATCTTGGAGTACACCAGCATCCCAGTTAACATAATAGGCTGTACTGTAGCCCAGAGAGGCCGTTGGATTTATCACCAGCTCACCGCTACCATTGATAGTGATGGTAGCCGCAACTAAGTTATGGTTGGCTATATCCTTCAGATAAACTTTGCTAATATCCGATCCTGAATGCAATGGCTCTGTAAATCGGATGATGATGTCGCTATTAATGCTGGCATTGGTGAAGTTGTCAGTCGGAGAGCTGGTTGCAACATTGGGAGTAGGGGCTGCAATGTCAAGCACATAAGATTTGCTTACTTCGGGGCCATTGTTTCCAGCCGTGTCAGCCACACGTATTTTGAGCGTATCATTTGCAATAAGCGTCTGGCCTGTCAGTGTCCAGTTGCTAGAGCCAATAGTATTGGTAGCTGTTACCCAAGTAGTGCCATTATCCAAAGAAACCTGTACGATTTCCCCAGCCACAGTCACTGCACTCAGGGTGCCACTGACGGTTTGTACATCAGTGCTGGTAATAAAATCTGCGTTGCTGGCCCCAGTATCAGATGAAAATTCCTGCGTGACGATGGTGGTGGTAGGGGAGGTTTGATCCAAAACATAATTTTGGGTAAGGGCTGTGCTGCTGCCAGACGCATTCGTGACCCGTGCCTGCAAAGTGTTATTGGCGGTTAAAGTTTGGCTGCCTAAACTCCAGCTGTCTTGGCCGATAGTATTTGCTGCAACGGCCCATGTGGCACCGTTGTCCAAAGAAATTTCTACCGTTTCTCCAGTGATGCTCACTGCACTTAGCGTTCCTGTAATCGTTTGCGCAGCTGTTTTGGTAATTAAATCGGTGCTGCTCACCCCTGTATCCGCAGAAAATGCCACACTGCTTACTGTGGTGCTGGGGCCAGAAGAGATGTTAAGGGTTTTCGTTTTACTATCAGTCTGTGTACCGCCTGAGCCGCTGTTGCCTGCATCGTTGCTGGTAATACTCAGTGTGACGGAGCCAGTGGCCCCGGCCACACTGGTGTAGCTGAGGTTGTTGCCAGAGATAAATGCGTTGAGGTTAGTCTGTGATCCCGTTAACGTGATGGAGTTGGTGCCGCTACCGCTGACCGTAACCCCTCCGCCGGAGGTGCCTGTCAAGCTGCCTGTGGCTGCCGACAGCGAGAGTGTGATGGAATTGGTTCCGGCGTCTGGATCGGCTACGCTGATACCCGTCACAGCAGTGGCTGTGACCGGAGCAACATTTTGTGAAGCCGAGGCAGTCAGCGTTGGTTTCTCGTTCACATTACTGAGGTTAACCGTGAGTGCCTTGTCGTAGGTTAATCCACCCTGATCCGTGCTGCGCACAGTCACGGCGTAACTGGGTTGGGTTTCGTAATCTAGCGTGGTGCCAGCAACCATTTGTAGATCGGCACCAGAAAGTTGGAAGCTGGCCTGATCGGCACCACCAACAATGCTATAGCTAAAGGTATTACCAGAATCTGGATCGGTGCTGGTCAATGCGCCAATGGTCAGGGCACTGGCAGTGGAGGTGTTTTCTGCCACGCTACTGACCGACAGTGCCACATTGTTGGGTGCTTCGTTGACGTTTGATACGTTGATAGTCACCGCTTTGGTGGTGGTGTTAACGATATCTTTGGCATTGATGGTGATGCTGTAGCTAGATTTAGTCTCAAAATCGGCTGAATTCAGTAGGCGTACTTGGCCAGTGGTGGCATCAATGGAGAACGAAGCAGCATCGGTACCCGTGAGCGCGTAGGTGATGGTGTCGCTTTCGGCATCGGTAGCAGCGGCGGTATAGACCACGGTGCTGGTGGCGGCGTTTTCGGCCACGCTGCTGCTGGCACCGCTGGTGATGGTGGGCGCGGCGTTGGGGGCGGCGATGGTGATGGTTTGTGCCTGATTGATGTAATACCCCCCCGCATCGGTAGCGCGTGTTAGCACATGGTAAGTGCCAGCAGTCAGCGGTGTTGCGCCCACTTTCAGGGTATTGCCCGTGAGGGTGAATTTGCCATTGTCGGCATCATTGGTGCCATTTCCAGCCTCTAGGCTGAAGGTGTGTGTGTCGCCTGCATCCGGGTCTGCTGCGGCTAGCGTGCCTACTGTTGCGCTAGCAATGGCAGTGGAGCTGTTCAGCCCGGCGCTGGTCAGGTTGGCGGCAGTGGGGGCTTCATTAACGTTGCTGACATTGATGGTTAACGCTTTGGACGTAGTGTGGCTACCGGGGTCAGAGGCAATCACTTCTAGGCTATAGCTGGACTTGGTTTCGTAGTCAGCAGAGGTATTGAGCGTCAGCGCACCTGAGTTGCTATTGATGGTGAACGCACTGGCGTCTGTGCCAGATAGAGCATAGGTGATAGCGTCGCTTTCTGGGTCGCTGGCCGTGGCGGTGTACACCACGGTGCTGGTGGCCGCGTTTTCCGCCACTGTGCCCGAAGCGCTGCTGGTGAAGCTGGGCGCTTCATTGACGTCGGTGACATTGATGGTCACTGCCTTGGTGGTGGTGTTGCTGGCATCCATCGCATTGACGGTGATGCTGTAGCTGGACTTGGTCTCATAGTCCGCCGCAGTGAGCAGGCGCACCTGGCCGGTGCTGGCATCAATGGAGAACGATGCGGTGTCGGTACCGGTCAGCGAGTAGGTGATCGCGTCGCTTTCGGTATCGGTAGCGGCGGCGGTGTAGACCACGGTGCTGGTGGCGGCGTTTTCCGCCACACTGCCACTAGCGCCGCTGGTGATGGTGGGCGCGGCGTTGGAAACAACAATATTCAGGGTTTCGGTTTTGCTGTCGGTTTGCGTGCCACCTGAGCCGGTGTTGCCGCCGTCATTGCTGCCAATATTGAGCGTGACGCTGCCGGTGGCACCTGCCACCGTGGTGTAGCTCACCTTGCTGGCAGCAATGAAGCTGTTGATGTTGGTTTGCGTGCCGGTCAGCGTCACTGAGCTGGTACCACTGCCTAGCGCGGTAATGCCGCTGCCGGAGGTAGCGGTAAAGGTGCCCGCCGCCGCTGATAACGAAACGGTGATCATGTTCGAGCCTGAATCAGGGTCAGACACGCTGATGCCGGTGAGCGCCGTGGCTGCGCCCTGATTGACGTTTTGTGAGGCCGGTGCAGTCAGGACTGGCTTTTCGTTGACATTGGTGACATTGATGGTCAGTGCCTTGTCGTAGGTTAATCCACCCTGATCCGTGCTGCGCACAGTCACGGCGTAACTGGGTTGGGTTTCGTAATCTAGCGTGGTGCCAGCAACCATTTGTAGATCGGCACCAGAAAGTTGGAAGCTGGCCTGATCGGCACCACCAACAATGCTATAGCTAAAGGTATTACCAGAATCTGGATCGGTGCTGGTCAATGCGCCAATGGTCAGGGCACTGGCAGTGGAGGTGTTTTCTGCCACGCTACTGACCGACAGTGCCACATTGTTGGGTGCTTCGTTGACGTTTGATACGTTGATAGTCACCGCTTTGGTGGTGGTGTTAACGATATCTTTGGCATTGATGGTGATGCTGTAGCTAGATTTAGTCTCAAAATCGGCTGAATTCAGTAGGCGTACTTGGCCAGTGGTGGCATCAATGGAGAACGAAGCAGCATCGGTACCCGTGAGCGCGTAGGTGATGGTGTCGCTTTCGGCATCGGTAGCAGCGGCGGTATAGACCACGGTGCTGGTGGCGGAGTTTTCATTCACTGCGCCGGTTGCGTCACTGCTGATGGTGGGGGCGGTGTTGCCAGATGCAGGGAGCGTAATCTTGCTGACTGTGCCATTTGTAAAAGTAGCATATAGTGTGTTGCTTCCTCCCCAGAGCAGTTCAGTAGATGCCATCCCGGTAAAGCTATTCTCAAGATTGGCCGAGGTAACTGTACCGCCGTTAATGTCTACTTTATAGATTTCCCCATCACCAAAATCACCAGAGCCGATATAAAAACTTGTGCCATCGCTGGTAATGGTATATGGAGCAGGTACTCCAGTAATGAAATCGCTTGGACTGCTTAATGAAATATTGCCACCAGCTGCTGTAAATTTTATTACTTTGCTGGTGTCGCTGCTCGTAGCATATAGATTGTTTGCTGAATCAATGTGCAACTGTTGTGCAGCACTCACCGTTGCAGATGTAAGTACAGAAGCTGGTGTAAGTGGTCCACCAGAAGCGGGAAGCTTATACACTTTGTTGTTGCCACTATCGGCAACATAAAGATAGCCATCAGAGCCAACGACAATATCTGAAATCAAATTAAAGCCAGAGGCAAGCGAAGAACCACCCACACTGTTAGGCACACCACCATTGGCGGGGTATTTAATAATCGTACCATTTCCTGTGCCTAGGTAAAGATTTCCTGTCGAATCAACTGCCACGCAGGTAGCGTTTGTAGTGGTGGTGAAAATTGTGCTTGCCGCACCGCCAGTAATTTTCCCTCCAATTGCGTTGATTTTGTAAAGTGTATTGTTGTTGTTTGATATGATGTATAAATTATTCTGGCCGTCCGTGGTCAGATCCTGTGGCCCGTCTAGACCAGTTACGAAATCATCGGTTAAGGTGAGTGCAAGCGTCCCTGTATACTCATCCAGAGTCAGCGATGCGCTATTCACCGTGCCTGAACGAGTTTCCAGCACCCAATCACCACCCAACCAACGTGCACCAGTTAAGTTGTCTGAAGCGGCGATATCAGCACCCATTACAGTGGCGAGGGTATTTATTAATGTAATGCCAGCATCACCCTTGGCGACATCACAGCCATAAATCAATAAATCCCCATTTTTGCTTAACGCCTGACCAATTTGAATCAGCGTGTTGTTATATCCGCTCAAGTTATTGCTAGTTAGCGTAATTCCGCCAAAGTCGAGCGTACCACTGCTACCGTGGCTCAACAAATGAATGGCATCTACACTGCCTTGGGGCAGCCCAGCAAGGTACTCGGCCATCTGTTGCAACCCGTCGTTCTGGCTATTCAACACCACAACCTTGGCCGTTGCTGCCACCGCTTGGACCAGAACTTGCCAATCCACAAGATTATCTTCAATGAAAATAATGTCTTGGCGGGCGGTGGAGGTATCAAAAATGGGAGAAGTCAGGGCAGTCATAGGGCAAGTTACCGAGGGGCAAGTGGGTTATGAGATTACGGTCTGCACCGTTTTTTGAATGCCCTTGCTTGCTCTATCAGCTATGCGTTGTAGGCATAAGGCGGGGGGCCTGTTTCAGGGGAGTAAAGGCCAGATGCAGGACTACACTGCACCACCACCATGAACCTCAAACGCATCGAATACCTGTTGCAAGTAGCCGAGCTGGGCAGTTTTTCACGCGCTGCTGCCGTGTTGGGCATTACCCAGCCTTCCCTTGGGCGGCAGGTGCAAAAGTTAGAAGAAGAATGCGCTGTGCGGCTGCTGTACCGCCACGGGCGGGGTGTTGCCTTGACCGCAGATGGCGAGCAGTTTGTGGCCCGCGTGCAGCCCTTGCTGGCACAGTTGCTACAGGTGTCTGCCGATATGCGTGCCAGCCGTGAGCAGGTAACGGGTGAAGTGGCGGTAGGGATGCCACCCACCACCGTTAGCTTTTTAGGCTTGCGGCTGTTTCAGAGGGTGCGCCAGCAGTTTCCGGGTATACGCCTGAACGTGGTGGAAGGCTATAGCGGCCACATCCACGAATGGTTGCAAGATGCCCGGCTAGACTTGGCCGTGCTGCACCATGCCCGCCGCTCGCACCATTTGCTGCTAGAGCCGCTGGCAGATACTCGGCTGGCTTTGATCTGCGCTCCAAAATATCTGCCCTTGGGCCAAGGAGATCGAGCCGACATTGAGTTTGAACAACTGGGCCGAGTGCCGCTGATTCTCTCCAGTCGGCAACATGGCTTGCGCCGAACCTTGGAGCAGACGGCCCAGCAGTTAGGAATACGGCTCAACGTGGTCTATGAAGTTGATTGTCTGAGCATGAGCAAGCACATTACGGCCACTGGTTTGGCGCATACGGTGCTAGGGCCATCTGCCGTGAAAGCCGAGTTGCAGGCTGGGCACCTAGTGGCCTTGCCGTTGAGTCATCCAGAAATCCATACCCGCTTGCTGTTGGCCTCAGCCAGCCAGCGTCCCTACACTGAAGCTACGCGCCACGTTGCCCACTGCATCAAAGCTCTAGTGCAAGAGCTGATTGAGAATGACCGAGACGACATTGGTTTGAAGGCTATTTCTAGCCTAGCCAGCGATTTGTCTGACGAGAGCTAAACCGACCCTAATCGACCGTGGCCCCTGAGGCGCGAACGATGTCATGCCAAGAGGCAATCTCGGCCCGAACAAACTGGGCGAATGCATCGCTGCCCATGGGCACAAAGCGCATCCCCTCGGCAGCCATCCGCGCTTGCACGGTGGGCAATTGCAAAATGCGTTGCACTTGGGCATGGATTTTTTGTACCACCACGGCAGGCATACCGGCGGCACCAAAAAGGCCCGCCCAGTTTGTCAGTGCTTTACCCATCCAAGGCGACTGCGCCAGTGAGGGGAGCCCTTGTACCCAAGGGGATGGTGTCGCCCCCAGCGCTCCCAGCACCGCCAAGGCCCGCAATCGCCCAGACTGCAAATAGGGCATCACCGTTTGCAGGGTGGCGAACATCATGGCAGTTTGCCCACCGATCAGATCGACCAGTGCCGGGCTATTGCCTTTGTATGGAATATGGGTGAGGTTGAGCCGATTTTTTTGTTTGAACAGTTCTCCTGCCAGATGGCTGGTGCTTCCTAGCCCTGCTGAGGCAAAACTGAGATTTTTTTGCGTTCGTGCCCACTCCAGCAGTTCTTGTACTGTCTTGGCGGGTGACGATGCTGGTACTACCAACACGCCTTCAGCCTCTACAACAAAACTGATCGCAGAAAAGTCATTCACAGGGTGATAGGGCAGACGGGCTAACAAAGAGGCATTAATAGCATGGGTGCCTACCGTGCCCATCAGCAGGGTGTAGCCATCGCCAGCGGCTTGGGCCACCTCTGAGGCAGCTAACACCCCACCATGGCCTGCGCGGTTGTGTACCGTGACGGACTGCCCCCATGCCAGTGTCATGTGTTCGGCCAGAATGCGGGCATAGACATCTGCATAACCTCCTGCGGGAAACGGCACCACGATCTTGATGGCTTTGGTGGGCCAAGGCTCGACGTGGGCCAGCGCCGACCCTAGGCCACTACTGCCAACCAGCAACTGCTGGAGTATTTTGCGTCGTGCAATGGGCATGGCAAAGTGCAGGCAATGCCTTCTTCAAAAATATCAATGTGGTGCATCGTATTGCTACAGCCAGCGGTGAACGGTGCTTGGGTCAAATCTATGTCCCTTCGTCGCACCCCACGCGGGCGTGTGGGTTGAAACCCATCGAACGGAGCTATATTTATGCAGCGCCAGTCAGTCGTGTCCAATGCAAACACGTACATTAACAATACCTTGATACCTTGAGTAGGGTCAAGCCACCGGACTACCTTCGTAATGGGGTGCATGGCCCTTGTGGTTGGGGACAAACTGGGGCAGCAAGGAGCCAGCCAGCATCCCAACCAGCGCGGCCAACAAACCGGCCAATTGTTGCGGAAACGCCTGCGACAGCACCGGGCTAGCCACAAACAGCAGCCAAACCCCCAGCCCCAGCCCTACCGCCAGCAGCGCCCCTTGGGTGGTGGCTCGCTGCCAGTACAGACCGAACACCAAAGGCACAAAAGCCCCCACCAACGGCACTTGGTAGGCCCCAGACACCATTTCATAAATCGAGGTGCCCTGCATGGTAATGGCATAAGTCAACACGCAGCCGGTAAACACCAACACCGAGACCCGCATCGCTTTGAGCGTCAGGGCATCGCTCATACCGGGACGCAGGTTGCGCAAAATGTTCTCGACAAAAGCAGTGGAAGGAGCCAACAGCGTGGCCGAGGCGGTGGACATAATCGCCGACAACAAGGCTCCAAAAAAGGCAATTTGCAGCGCCAGCGGCATATGCTCCATCACCAGTGTGGGCAGCACCTTTTGCGGATCATCTTGCAACAGGGCGCGGGCCGTGTCGGGCATGATGAGCACAGCCGCTGTCACGACAAACATCGGGATAAAAGCAAACAGCAGGTACAGCAACCCGCCAATCACCGGGCCAATGCGAGCAGTGCGGGCGCTGTCAGATGACATCACGCGCTGAAACACGTCTTGCTGCGGAATCGAACCCAGCATCATGGTGATGGCCGAAGCGATAAAAAAGCTCCACTCTTTAAAGCCGCCGTCTTGCGGAAAAAAGCGAAACTTGCCTTCGCGTGCGGCAAAGTCGACCACCTTGCCTGCACCGCCAGCCAAATCGGCGGCAAACCACGCAATAGCCATCAACCCGATGCAAATCACGATCATCTGCACAAAATCGGTCAGAGCCACCGACCACATACCACCATACAGGGTATAAATCAGCACCACCAAGGTACCCACCACCATGCCCACCGTCATCGACATCGCGCCTTGGGTCAGCAAGTTAAACACCAGCCCCAGCGCAGCAATCTGCGCCCCCACCCAGCCTAAATAGCTAAAAATGATGATGATGGAGCACACCACTTCTACCGTACGCCCATAACGCTGGCGGTAGTAATCACCCAAGGTAATCAGGTTTTTCTGGTAGAGCTTGTAGGCAAAAAACAACCCCACCAGCACCAAACACATGGAGGCACCAAAGGGGTCTTCTACCACCGCCCCCAGCCCCTGATCGACAAACCGGGCCGATACGCCCAGCACCGTTTCGGAGCCAAACCAAGTGGCAAAGGTGGTAGCAATAACCACCGCCAATGGCAGGCTGCGACCCGCCACCGCGTAATCAGCCGTGTTGTGTACCTTGGTGGCGGCCAATAGGCCCACGGCAATCGAGACCAGCAGGTACAAGACAATAAAAGTGATGAGCATGTGTGGCTCCGCCAACCGGGAAGTGAAAAATGCCGCGCATTATCCGGGCAAGTAGGCTAGAACAGCCGCACGCGCACCACCAACTGCATCACCAGCAGGCCCAGCACAAAACCACCGCCACCATAGAGCAGCGCTTGCAGCAACCGATTGGTGCGCCGTTGCTCTTGCAACAGTTGTTGCAGCTCGCTGGGGGCTGCGCTCTTGGCACTGCGTTGGTGCAATTGCTCATAGAGCAGGCGCGGCAACGCGGGCAGCAGTTTGGCGTAATGCGGCGCTTGGGCGCGCAATTCTTGCCACAGGCGCTGCGGCCCCATCTGATCGAGCATCCACTTTTCTAAGAATGGCTTGGCCGTGCTCCACAGATCGAGGTCGGGGTCCAGCTGGCGGCCCAGCCCCTCAATGTTGAGCAGGGTTTTTTGCAGCAACACCAGTTGCGGCTGGATTTCGACATTAAAGCGCCGCGAAGTCTGGAACAGCCGCATCAGCACCATGCCCAGCGAGATCTCACGCAGGGGCCGGTCAAAATAGGGTTCACAGACGGTGCGGATGGCCGCTTCTAGGTCATTGACGCGCGTATCGGGGGGCACCCAGCCGCTCTCAATGTGCAACTCGGCCACGCGCTTGTAATCACGCCGGAAAAACGCAGTAAAGTTTTGCGCCAGATATTCTTTGTCGATCTCGGTGAGGGAGCCAACAATGCCAAAGTCTAGCGAGATGTAGCGCCCCAGCGTCTCAGGGGCCAAACTGACTTGGATGTTGCCGGGGTGCATATCAGCATGGAAAAACCCATCGCGAAACACCTGCGTGAAGAAAATCGTCACGCCATCGCGCGCCAACTTGGGGATATCGACCCCAGCCTCGCGCAGCTTGTCCACTTGGCTGATGGGGACGCCATGCATACGCTCCATCACCATCACTTCGGGGTGGCAAAAATCCCAGTAAATTTCTGGGATCAGCACCAAGTCTAGCCCGTCCATGTTGCGCCGCAGTTGCGCGGCGTTGGCCGCTTCGCGCACCAAGTCCAGCTCGTCGTGCAGGTAGTTGTCAAACTCGGCCACCACTTCACGCGGTTTGAGGCGTTTGCCATCGCTGGACAGGCTTTCTAACCAACCGGCCATCATGCGCATCAGCGCCAAGTCTTTGTCAATCACCGGCAACATGCCGGGGCGCAGCACCTTGACAGCCACATCGTGCAACTGACCGTGGCGGTCGCGCAGC
Organism: Burkholderiaceae bacterium; assembly: GCA_019745615.1. Lineage (GTDB taxonomy): Bacteria > Pseudomonadota > Gammaproteobacteria > Burkholderiales > Burkholderiaceae_C > Simplicispira. The sequence goes on along the minus strand of JAIESZ010000136.1, from coordinate 4,152 downwards.
GTGGCAAAGTGAACTTGAGCAATGGAGGCGCTAGCCACCGGCACCTGCTCAAACGAGACAAATACTTCTGCCAATGGTTTGCCAAAAGCGCGCTCAATGGTGGCTACAGCCACGGCGGATGGAAACGGCGGCACCCGGTCTTGCAGCAGGGCGAGTTCATCGGCAAGGTCTGGGGGCAACAGGTCGCGCCGGGTGGAGAGCACTTGGCCAAACTTCACGAAGATTGGCCCCAGCCGCTCCAGCGCCTCGCGCAGGCGCTGACCACGCGGTGCGCGCAGATCGCGCCCGACCGAGATAACACGCGCCAACAAATGCAGCCAACGGTGCTGAAAACTGTTGAGCACCAACTCGTCTAAGCCATAGCGCAAGGCCACCCAGACGATGGTGGCACCCCGAAGCAAGCGGTTCATGGGATGGTGCGGTCGTCCGACCACACCGGAGCCGCACCGGGGGTATGGGCAGATGGCTCCATGCCTTGGGCGGCTGCCATGCGGCTCCCTACAAACTGGCGCAGCGCCTGGGCTAGCCAACGCCCGGCCTCAGACAAGGTGCGCGCAGGTACGTCACCGATGATGCGGGCCAAGTCTTCCTCAATGTCCCAACGCACGTTGTCAGACAGCCATTGGATATCCCCCGCAAACTGCACATCGCCATCAATGCGCACAGCGGGACGCTCGCCGCGCAGGGCCAATTGGGCCAAGCCTAACGGGGAGTCCTGCATCACTTCTAAGCGCAAATCGGGGGTGAGGTCTTCATCAGCGGTATCAAACAAGCCCGCTGGCGTGACTTGCAAGGCGATAAAAAAGTGCCGCCATTGCACCTGCACGATGCGCCCGTGCTGGCGTTCTAGGCGCTCCATGGCCGCAGGCTCTTGCTGTAGCACATGGTTAAGTAGCAGCACGGCGCGGTGCTGCAGCTCGTGTACCAGCCACGGTGGTGGGACAAGCCCGGGGGCAAGACGCTCGAACACGCTGCCAAGAATAGAAAAAGGGGACTGTGGTGTTGCCATAGTCCCCGATTATTCCTGAAGCGCGCCCAGTATTGGGCCGGTATTGTTATTGCAGGGCTTGAACGCCTGCTACCAACCAGCCACTGCCGCCAGTTTTGGGCTTGGTCATGTTCCAGACTTCGCGGAAGGGGTTGGGGCCTGCCGAGGCTTCTTCGCGGATCATGCCGGAAAACTCGACGCTGGCCATGTAGGCTTCGCCCAAGTCTTCAATGCCCAGCAATTGCGCCTCTAGCATCACCACATCGGTCTGGTTGGGTTGCTGCTCGCCCCGGTGGGTTTCACGCTCGGCCAATTGGCTGCGGATTTCAGCCAACATGGTGTCGGTCATCATCGAGCGCAGGGTAGAGACGTCAGAACGATCCCAAGCCGCTTGCAGCGTAATGAAGTTGCGCTTGGCGGCTTCGACAAAAGCGGCGCTGTCAAAACCCTCAGGGATGGCCCAATTTTGCGATCCGGCCAGTGCCGAGCCAATCATCGAGCCGCCAGAGGCTGGGCGGCTGTTGTCAAAAGACATGCTGTTGCGCTCCCACGGACGGGCCGAGGCGTCGTTGCCCACCTTGTCGGGGTTGTAGTCGTGCAGCACCGGGGCATTGGCCGGTGCTCCTGCGCCTTGGAAGGCAAAGGGCGAGGCAGCGGCATTTTGGCTGGCTTGGCGCTTGCGCAACACCATAGCCACCACCGCCAAAACAGCTACCCCCAAGAGGGCAAACATCAGAAACTGCGCCAACCCCTCACCAAAGCCCAGCGAGTGCGCCAGCCAAGCCAATCCCAGCCCTGCGGCCAAACCACCCAGCATGGCCCCCCAAGGCTTTTTAGGGGCCGCAGCAGGGGCTGCCTGCGGCGCGGTGGCCGGACGCGGTGCCGCTTGGTTGAAATTTTGTCCCGGTGCACTGGGGGTAGCGTCGCGCTGGGTGACGTTGCCAGACTGCTGGCCCAGCGATTTGCCACCGCCCAAGCGTTTGGCCTCGGCCTCAGGATGTGCCACGATCACCATGATTGCCAACAACAGGGCGGGCCAGAGTTTCTTCATCGCTTCTTTCTCCTTGGGTTCAACACTTGATGCCCACGTGCAGCGCTACGACGCCACCGGTGAGGTTGTGGTAATCGACATGGCCAAAACCGGCCTCGTGCATCAGGGCTTTGAGCTCTTGCTGGCCGGGGTGCATACGGATGGATTCGGCCAAATAGCGGTAGCTGTCGGCATCGCCCGCAATCAGTTGCCCCAGCTTGGGCAATACATTGAACGAATACCAGTCGTAAGCCTTGGTCAGTGGCTGGGCCACTTTAGAAAACTCCAGCACCAGCAGCTTGCCGCCGGGTTTGAGCACCCGGCACATCTCGGCCAATGCATCGTCTTTGTGCGTCATGTTGCGCAGACCAAAGGCCACGCTGACGACATCAAAGTGCTCATCGGGAAAGGGCAGTTGCTCGGCATCACACACCAGCGTGGGCAGGGCCACGCCCGCATCCAGCAAACGATTGCGCCCCACGCGCAGCATGGCTTCGTTGATATCGGTGTGTACCACGCGGCCACTGCGGCCCACCTTTTTGGCAAAGGCCAAGGCCAAATCGCCGGTGCCGCCCGCAATGTCGAGCACCTGACTGCCTTCACGCAGGTTGGCTACCATGACGGTATAGGCTTTCCAAAGGCGGTGCAGACCCGCCGACATCAGGTCGTTCATCAGGTCGTATTTGGGCGCGACCGAGTCAAAAACACTGCGCACGCGCTGTGCTTTTTCGTGCTCGTCAACCGACTGGAATCCGAAATGGGTGGTACTCATAATGCTGATGCTATCTGCTATGGCGACAACCCTGCAAGCCTTCCGGGTATCGCGCTGGGGGGTGAGAAAAAGAAGAACTTTACTGACTGGCGCAGCCGGAACCCTCTGGGCGCGGGCCGCCCCGGACGGGCATGGGGGTGTCGCGGTCTAGTCCGGCAGCGGCCAAGCGTTGCAGGTAGTTTTGCCAGAGGGCCTCTTGATCGCGGCCCAGCTGGTACAAAAAATCCCAAGTGAAGATGCCACTGCTGTGACCATCTGAAAAGGTGGGCTGCACGGCGTAGTGGCCTACTGGCTCTAAGGCCAGCAGCGTGACATCGCGCTTGCCCGTTTGCAACGTTTCTTGGCCGGGGCCGTGCCCTTGCACCTCGGCCGACGGCGAGACCACGCGCATTAGCTCAAAAGGGATGCGAAACACAGCGCCATCCGAAAAAGCCACTTCAAGGACGCGTGAGGTTTCGTGCACTGTGATGGCTTGGGGCGTAGGGGAGTGGGCAGTCAGACCGGCCATAGTGTGGCTCCTCAGAGAAAACAAAAAAAGCGGGCATAAAAAAGCCGGCAATCAAGCCGGCCTTGGGGGACAGTGCGCGCTTTAGGGCGTCGCAGTTGCTTCGGCAGGGGCCGCAGCACCGGCTGCCGGGCCAGGGGCGGTGAACTTAGCGCCACCGGCATTGGCCATATAGGCTACCGCACGGCCAATTTCGATGTCGTTGAACTCGCCGCCACCTTGGGCACCCATCGCGTTTTTACCCTTGAGTGCCGATTGCAGCAGCGCATCAAAGCCAGCGCCAATGCGCGGGCCCCAAGCAGCAGCATCACCAAACTTGGGCGATCCTACCGCGCCGGTGGCGTGGCAAGCGGAACATTGGGCGGTATAGACTTCCTCGCCAGTGCGCAAGGCCTTTTTAGCCTCGCGGATAGCCACGGTGCCTACTTTTTGAATGCGACTGGCCACCGCTTGGCCGCCGTCATCCAAGCGCCCTGCGGGCGTAGTGGGGTTGGTCTTGACGTAGGCCGTGGCGACCAGTCCGACCACCACGGCAATCGGCAGCACAAGGGTCAGCATCACGGAGGACAGCGACCCTCGGGAGCGGTTGGGGTGTTTTTTGTGGGGATTGGCGCGCATGACGTCCTCGCAAAGATCGGGGGTGAGTGGACTGAAAAATAACCCCGGATTATATGGGTGCATCTTCAAGGCCAACGCAGAACCCGCTTGGAGGGGCCGCTATCTTGTGTGGGGGCTTGCCCAGCCATGCCATAATTGCGAAGTCGGCCCTGTGCCGCACCAGCGGCTGTAGCTCAGTGGATAGAGTATTGGCCTCCGAAGCCAAGGGTCGTGGGTTCGATCCCCGCCAGCCGCACCAG
>JAIESZ010000060.1 GCA_019745615.1 Burkholderiaceae bacterium | reverse complement strand
GACACCGCGTTTTATGTGCTGGATGCCGCAGAGCTAGACGACCCCGCGCGCCATGTGCCCTACCCGCTGGCAACGCTTAAAACCTTGTCGCCACAACAATGGGCGCTGATGGAACTGCGCCACGCTGCCGATTTGCCGATCTTGGGCAAGTGCCACGCCGCCTTTGCGCCACTGTCGGCTGGTTGGCTGGACTTCCGGCGCGAGTTGCACATGACGCACGACAACGATTTATTCTTAGAGCGTGCCACGCCTAGCACTTTGCCTTTATACGAAGGCAAAATGATCTGGCAATACAAACACTTGTTTGACACGGCACAGTATTGGCTAGAGCCTGCGGCTTTTGATGCACGGTTACGCAGCAAAGAGCTGTACCGCATGGCGCAGGATTTGGGGGTGCCCAAAGCGCAGGTGACGAAATATGCCGATGCCGTGCGTTTTGATCGTGAGTTTGTGCGTTTGGCGTTTCGCGTCATTGCCAGAGATACAGATGAACGGACGCTGATTTTTGCGTTATTGCCCCAAGAATGCGGTACGGGCCATTCGATGTTTGCAACTGTGCCCAAACATTACGCCTTGCCGCCCCCAGCAAGTGCTGATGGCAACAAGCAAGAGCAGCGCGTCACCGTGCAGCCTGTTTCGTACCTGCGCCTGCTGTTTGCACTGGCATGGTTTAACAGTCTGCCGATGGATTGGTTAGCACGCCTGATGGTGCAAATCAACGTGAGCCAAACCTACCTCTACCGCCTGCCCATGCCCCAGCCCAGCGACGAGGAAATCCTGCAAAACCCCGACTACACCGCGATGGCTAAAAATGCCCTGCTGCTCACACTGGCCGCCCGTTGGGACGACTTTGCTAGCGCCTTGGCCCCGCAAATGAAAGCCTTGGGCATCGCCAAAAAAGACCTGCCCGCCACCGCCAAGGCCCAAGACAAACTGCGCGCCGACATTGACCAGCGCGTGGCCCGCCTGTACGGTTTGGGCCATGACGAGCTGCTGCATCTGCTGCACAGCTTTAAGGTCATGGCAACCAAGCGCCCGGAGTACCTCACCCTGTTTGGCATCAGCGCCTAAACGGCACTGGCCCACCCACAGTCCGCCAAAATCCGCCCTCATTTTTAGCTATTCCAAGAGCACCGCTATGACGACAAAAAATTTGCTGGTTGAACTGTTCGTAGAAGAACTGCCCCCCAAAGCCCTGCAAAAGCTGGGCGACGCCTTTGCAGGCGTGCTGTTTGAACAACTCCAAGCCCAAGGCTTAACTTCTGCCGATACCATCGTCACGGCCTACGCCTCGCCACGCCGTTTGGCCGCCCATATCAGCCATATCTGGCTCAAGGCCGAAGACAAGCCGGTGCAAGTCAAGCTCATGCCGGTCGCCGTGGGGCTGGATGCCCAAGGCCACGCCACCCCGGCGCTGCTGAAAAAACTCGCCGCTCTGGGTGCCGACATCGACCCGACCGACCCCGCCGCCGTAGCGGCCAGCCTGCACCGCGCCCCCGATGGCAAGGCCGAGGCTTTGTTCTATCACAGCCTCGTCACGGGTGCTACGCTAGACATCGGCCTACAAAAAGCGCTGGACGAAGCCATTGCCAAGTTGCCCATCCCCAAGGTCATGACCTACCAGTTGGAGCGCGACTGCGAGCTGCCCGGCTGGAGCAGCGTGCATTTTGTGCGCCCCGCCCACGGCTTGGTGGCGCTGCATGGCAGCACCGTGGTGCCCGTCAAGGCACTGGGCCTGCAAGCAGGCCACACCACGCAAGGCCACCGCTTTGAGGCTGCGGTATCACCAGTGGTGATTACCGATGCCGACAGCTACGCCGCCACACTGGCGCGTGATGGTGCCGTGATTGCCAGCTTTACCGAACGCCGCGCCGACATCGCCCGCCAATTGGCCGCCGCCGCCGAGCGCATTGGCAACGGCGTGCGCCCGATTGAAGATGCCGCCCTGCTGGACGAAGTGACCGCACTGGTCGAGCGCCCTAACGTGCTGGTGTGCGAGTTTGAAAAAGAATTCCTCGACGTGCCGCAGGAATGCCTGATCCTGACGATGAAGGCGAACCAAAAATACTTCCCGCTGCTCGACGCCGCTGGCAAGCTCACGCACCAATTCTTGGTGGTCAGCAACATCAGCCCCGACGATGCCAGCGCCGTGGTGCAAGGCAACGAGCGCGTGGTGCGCCCACGCTTGGCCGACGCCAAATTCTTTTTTGACCAAGACCGCAAAAAAACGCTGGCCTCGCGCGTTGAGGGGCTGGGCAAAGTGGTCTATCACAACAAACTGGGCACCCAAGGCGAGCGCGTGCAGCGCGTGCGCGCCATTGCCCACGCTATTGCCGGGCAATTGGGCGATGCTGCCCTGCCCCAGTGGATTGACCAAGCCGCCTTGCTGGCAAAGACCGACCTAGTGACCGACATGGTGGGCGAATTCCCTGAGCTGCAAGGCATCATGGGCCGCTACTACGCACTCAACGACGGCTTGAGCACCGATGTGGCCGACGCTATTGAAGACCACTACAAGCCCCGTTTTGCCGGTGATACCCTGCCGCGCAACCAAACCGGCGTGGTGGTGGCACTGGCCGACAAGCTCGAAACCTTGGTGGGTATGTTCGGCATTGGCAACCTGCCCACCGGCGACCGCGACCCGTTCGCGCTGCGCCGCCACGCCTTAGGCGTGATTCGGATGTTGGTCGAAAAAGACCTGCCGCTGGAATTGGGCACGCTGCTGACCAGCGCCGTCCCAGCCTTTGGCGACAAAATTGCAGACGCGACACCCGCGCTGGCCGACTTTATCTACGACCGTTTGGCCGGTGCCCTGCGCGAGCAAGGCTACCGCGCCCAAGAAGTCGATGCGGTGCTGGCACTGCGCCCCCAGCGTCTGGCCGAAGTGGCCAAGCGCCTCGAAGCCGTGCGCGCCTTTGCCGCCCTGCCAGAAGCCCCAGCCTTGGCTGCTGCCAACAAGCGTGTCGGCAACATCCTGAAAAAGGCGGGCGAAGTCGATGCCCACGTCAACGCAGCGCTGTTGCAAGAGCAAGCCGAGCAAGACTTGTTTGCCGCCTTGCAGCGTTTTGTGCCCGAAGCCAATGCCCAGTTTGACGCGGGCGACTACACCACCAGCCTGCAAACGCTGGCCGTGCTGCGCGCACCAGTCGATGCCTTCTTTGACGATGTGATGGTCAATGCCGAAGCAATGGATTTGCGCCTCAACCGCCAAGGCTTGCTCAAGGTGCTGCACGTCGCCATGAACCGCGTGGCCGACCTCTCGCGTCTGGCCGCCTAAGTACAGGGCATGGCATTGACTGCACAGCAACGCACGGCATGGTGGCTGTTTGCGCCACCTGCGTTGCTCACCGGGCTGCGCTGGTTGCTGCAATGGCAAGAGGGGCGCGGCCTTGCCAGTACCGTGTTGCCACTGTCACCGTTTGCTGGGGCACAGCCCTTGTCCACCATGCTTTGGCAAGTGGCGGGGCCATTGCTGGCCTTGTTGCTGCTGGCGCTGGGCCTGTGGTGGGTGCGGCGGCGCTGGGGTTGGCCCACGGTGCAGCGCATTTTGTTGGGCTTGTGGGTGGCCGTTTGTTTGCTGGGCTGCGCAGCTTTGCTGTGGCGGCCCTATAACTTGCAAGGCTTACAAGCCTTGCCCCCTGTGCAAGCGCAAGTGTTGGGCCACCATACCAAAATGCCCAATCTGCGCAGCACGGGCGGCACCGAACTGGTGTTGCGCGTTGCCACCCTAGAGCCTTTGCAGCAAATACTGATCGACGATCCACAGGCGGCGCAGTGGCAGCCGGGGCAAACTTTGCAATTGCAATGGGCACGGGGCCGCCATAGTGGCCTGTTTGTCACTGGCTGGCAGGCCCTGCCCAGCACAGCACCGGCCGCCAGCAGACTGGAGGCTTTTCTTCCATAATTGTGGTCATGAAACTCGCTATTCTTGACCGCGACGGCACCATCAACGCCTTGGGCGAGGATGAGTTCATCACCTCCCCCACCGATTGGCAACCCCTGCCCGGTGCGCTCGATGCCATTGCCCGGCTCAACCATGCAGGCTGGCATGTGGTGGTAGCTGCCAACCAGCCGGGGCTGGGGCGCGGTCTGTTCGATATGGCCACGCTCAATGCAGTTCATGGGGCCATGCACAAGCAACTAGCCGCCGTGGGTGGGCGCATTGATGCTGTGTTTTACTGCCCCCATGCCCCCGACGAAGCCTGCCATTGTCACAAGCCCGCCCCCGGCTTGTTAGAGCAAATTTGCGAGCGCTATGGTGTGGATGCCAGCAAAGTCTGCATCATTGGCAGTTGCCTACCGCATATGCAAGCGGGTGCCACGGTAAAGGGAATTTTGCATTTGGTCTGCACCGGCCAAGCCGCCGAGTTAGACCCGGCAGCGCCGTTGCCGCCAGAGTGGCCCCCCGGCGTACAAACCCATGCCAGCATGGTCGCGCTGGTCGATCAATTGCTGGCCCCAACTACGCCAGCGCCTACCGCAATCGCTGCGTCTGCGCCCCCAACATCGGCTGTGCTGGCCGCCAACTCCGGATGATCCCACCACTTCCGAGGAGCGTTGCGGCGCGCCCCCAGCACAGGGGTGCGTGAGGCTCGGAATCCACCACAACGACGCTCAAAATGTTAGGAGAGCTTCATGAAAGTTGTTACTCGTCTAGCCTTGGGCTTTGGTATCGTTGCCACGATAGGCATTTTGATTGCCATCCTTGCTTCATTTAGAATGAGCGAACTAGCAACTGATCTGGATCACGTAGCCAACGACCGCATGGTCAAGGTGGCTCAGTTCACAGAACTCAGAGACAACCTTAACTCCATTGGCCTATCTACCCGCAATATTTTAATCAGTGAAAATGCTTCTTTTCATAGCGAAGAAAAGAAAAGAATCGCCACCCTGCGTGCAGCAAACAGCGAATTACTCGAAAAACTTGGTAAAACTTTAACAATACCCCAAGCGCGTGAGTTCTTAAAAATCATCACCGACAACCGTGGCATTTATAACAATAGCATTGATCGTGTGATAGCGTTCGCTGAAAAAGGTGACAAAACCGAAGCCGAGCTTTTACTTTTCAACGAAACGCTTGCTCTGCAACACATTGTTTTCAAGGCCACTGACGACTCCCGCAAGCTACAAAAAGAACTAGCTGAAAAGATCGCAGGGGAGGCCGAAGAATTGGCACGCACTTCCGTCAGCCTAATGACCGGCATGGCCATATTAATGTTTGTTATTGGCTCATTGGTTGGTTGGATTATTTCTCGTGATTTGTTACGCGCACTGGGGACAGAACCTTCTGAGTTGTCAGAAGCAGTGAGTCGTGTTGCCAAAGGCGATTTAGACACTCCTTTACAGGTTCGCAGTAACGATACCGTCAGTGTCATGGCAGCCGTCGCGCAGATGCAAACTTCACTGTCTAGTGTGGCGTATAACGTCCGTCAAAATTCAGAGAGCGTGGCTACAGCCAGCACCCAAATATCCCAAGGCAATAATGATTTGTCAACCCGAACCGAGCAACAGGCCAGTGCACTAGAAGAAACTGCTGCCGCGATGGAAGAGCTCGGTTCTACCGTCACACAAAACGCCGAAAACGCCCGCCAAGCCAATCAATTGGCAAAAAGTGCAAGCAACGTGGCGGTCAAAGGCGGCAAAGTGGTAGCCCAAGTGGTAGGAACCATGAAGGAGATTGATGATTCATCGAAGAAAATCGCAGCCATTACCAGCATAATTGATGGAATTGCTTTTCAAACTAACATTTTGGCCTTGAATGCTGCAATCGAAGCTGCACGGGCAGGCGAACAAGGCCGTGGTTTTTCGGTGGTGGCTTCTGAAGTTCGCTCTTTAGCAGGGCGTTCTGCCGAGGCAGCCAAAGAAATTAAATTCCTGATCGATGCCAGCGTCCAACGGGTCAAAGAAGGTTCTATCTTGGTCGATCAAGCCGGGGACACCATGACCGAAGTGGTCGGCTCCATTCGCCGCGTGACCGATATCATGGGTGAAATCAGTGCTGCCAGTAGCGAGCAAAGCCAAGGAGTGGCACAAGTGGGTGAAGCCGTCACACAGATGGATCAAACCACCCAACGAAATGCAGCGTTGGTCGAAGAAATAGCCGCCGCTGCGGGCAGTTTAAAAACCCAAGCCCAAGAGTTGGTAAAAACAGTGGCCGTTTTCAAACTGTCATCGCACCCAACAGGAGGCGTTGTGGTGGGTGTAGAGAATCGCCCCGCTATCGACACAATCGCCAGCGGCAAACCCAGCCAAGTTTCGTATAATCCTCCCTTCCGAGGAGCGTTGCAGCGTCCCCAGCATAGCGGGGCGTGAGGCTCGGAACCCACCCTAGCAACGACGCTCATCCACTTTCCGTGCGGTGAGCTTTTTTTTTGGCAATCCTGTGTCGGCAAGTGGCTTGTTCACCCCTGTTTGGAGCCGCCCATGAATGCACCTTCTTCCACCTTCGCTAACGCCGATTGCGCGATTGCCGACATCGCCTTGGCCGCTTGGGGCCACAAAGAAATCCGCATCGCCGAGACCGAAATGCCCGGCCTGATGGCCATCCGTGAAGAGTTTGCCGCCAGCCAGCCCCTCAAAGGCGCACGCATCACCGGCAGCCTGCACATGACCATCCAAACCGCCGTGCTCATCCAAACTTTGGAAGCACTGGGCGCGCAAGTGCGCTGGGCCTCGTGCAACATTTTTAGCACCCAAGACCACGCCGCCGCCGCCATTGCCGACGGTGGCACGCCAGTGTTTGCCGTCAAGGGCGAATCGCTGTCCGACTACTGGGATTACACCCACCGCATTTTTGAGTTTGGCGCAGCCGGCACCCCCGGCGAAGGCCCGAACATGATTTTGGACGATGGCGGCGATGCCACCATGCTCATGCACTTGGGCCAGCGCGCTGAAAAAGACCTGTCGGTGCTGGACAAACCCACCAGCGAAGAAGAAACCATCCTGTTTGCCGCCATCCGCGCCAAGCTGGCTGTAGATGCCACTTGGTACACGCGCAAATCGGCAGAGATCATCGGCGTGACCGAAGAAACCACTACCGGCGTGCACCGCCTGAACGAAATGTCGGCCAAGGGCACGCTGCTGTTCCGCGCCATCAACGTCAACGACTCCGTCACCAAGAGCAAGTTTGACAACCTCTACGGCTGCCGCGAGTCTTTGGTCGATGGCATCAAGCGCGCCACCGACGTGATGATTGCAGGCAAAGTGGCCTGCGTGGCCGGTTATGGCGATGTGGGTAAGGGTTCGGCCCAAGCGCTGCGCGCCCTGAGCGCCCAAGTTTGGGTGACTGAAATCGACCCCATCAACGCCCTGCAAGCGGCAATGGAAGGCTACAAAGTAGTCACGATGGAATACGCTGCCGACAAGGCCGACATCTTCGTGACCACCACCGGCAACCGCGACGTCATCCGCCACGAGCACATGGCCGCCATGAAGGATCAAGCTATCGTCTGCAACATCGGCCACTTTGACAACGAAATCGACGTCGCGTCGATTGAAAAATACCAGTGGGAAGAGATCAAGCCCCAAGTCGATCACATCCAGTTCCCAGACGGCAAGAAAATCATCTTGCTGGCTAAGGGCCGTTTGGTCAATTTGGGCTGTGCCACCGGCCACCCCAGTTTTGTCATGAGCGCCTCGTTTGCCAACCAAACCATCGCCCAAATCGAGCTGTTCACCAAGCCCGACCAATACCAAAACGGCAAGGTCTATGTGCTGCCTAAGCACCTCGACGAGAAGGTGGCCCGCCTGCACCTGAAAAAGGTCGGTGCCATGCTCACCGAACTGACCGACGCCCAAGCCGCCTACATTGGCGTACCCAAAACTGGCCCCTACAAGGCCGATAGCTACCGCTACTAAGCCAACTTGAGAATGTGATCCGCTATGCGTGCAGATGTTTTTTTGGTAGAAAAGGGCCATGCGGCCACGCGCTCCCAAGCGCAGCGGCTGATTGCTGCCGGGGTCGAGTGGCGCTTGTCGTCATTCGCGCCGTGGCAAAAAGTGGCTAAAAACGGCGATGAAATCCCGGTCATGGCCGAGTTGCGGCTGCTCGATGGTGCCGAGGCCAAATACATCTCGCGCGGCGGTCTCAAGCTCGAAGGGGCGCTGGCCGCCACGGGCTTATCCGTGGCCGGGCTGCGCTGCTTGGATGTAGGCCAAAGCACGGGCGGCTTTACCGATTGCCTGCTCCAGCAAGGGGCGGCACAGGTGATTGGTGTCGATGTCGGCCACGGCCAGTTGCACGAGCGCTTGCGCCAAGATAGGCGCGTGGTGTGTGTCGAGGGCCTCAACGCCCGCAGCATGACTGCCGCCGATTTGCAAGCCGCCTGCGAGCTGGCCCTGTCTGAAGTGATCGAAGAAGCCGAAGACAACGACACCCAGCCCGTAGCGCCCTATAGCTGGATGCGCAATGGCGGCTTGGTCGATGAAGAATACGACGACAGCGATGATGCCAAAGAGCAAGACATCGAAGCCTTCAAGGCCGAGCGCGCCGCCAAGCAGCAAGCGCGCCAAGCGGGCACGCTGCCGGTGCAACGCCGCCGCCGCGCGGGGCTAGAAGCGGTGGACATCACGCCCTCGTTTGATGTGATTACCGGCGATCTGTCTTTTATCTCTTTAACGCTGGTACTGCCCGCACTGGTGCCCCTGCTGGCCCCCGGTGGCACGCTGTTGATGCTGGTCAAGCCGCAATTTGAATTGCAGCCGGGCCAAGTGGGCAAAGGTGGCATCGTGCGCGACACAGCGCTCTACCCAGTGGTAGAGCAGCGTATCCGCGACTGCTGCGCCGGTTTGGGCCTGGCGGTGCAAACGTGGCTCGACAGCCCGATTGCGGGCGGTGACGGCAACCGTGAATTTTTTGTTTTGGCAAGGAGCGCCGCATGACTGCTGCCACTGCATCGGCTACCGGCTTGCCGGTCAGCCTAGAATTTTTCCCCCCCAAAACCCCCGAAGGGGCCAGCAAGCTGCAAGCCGTGCGCCAGCAGCTGTATGCGCTGCGCCCAGAGTTTTGCTCCGTCACCTACGGCGCGGGCGGCTCCACGCACGAGGGCACCTTTGCCACCGTGCGCGACATCTTGGCCGAAGGCATGGATGCAGCCTCGCACTTTTCTTGCATTGGTGCCACCCGCGACACCGTGCGCGAGCAACTGGCTACCCTCAAAGCGATGGGCGTGCGCCGCCTCGTGGCCCTGCGCGGTGATTTGCCCAGCGGCTATGGCTTGGGCGGTCAATTTAATTACGCCAGCGATCTGGTCGCCTTTATCCGTGCCGAAACCGGGCAAGACTTTCAGATTGAAGTGGCCGCTTACCCCGAAGTGCATCCACAAGCCAAATCACCTGAGACCGACTTGCAGGCTTTTGCCACCAAGGTGCGCGCCGGGGCCGATGCGGCCATCACCCAGTATTTTTACAACGCTGATGCTTATTTTCGCTTTGTAGAAGATGCGCGCAAACTGGGGGCTGACGTGCCGGTGGTGCCGGGCATCATGCCCATTGCCAGCTCTACGCAGTTGCTGCGCTTTTCAGATGCCTGTGGCGCTGAGATTCCGCGCTGGATTCGCCTGCGCCTGCAAGCCTATGGCGACGATACCGCCAGCATCAAAGCCTTTGGCTTGGATGTAATCACCCAACTGTGCGAGCAACTGCGCCAAGGTGGCGCGCCTGCGCTGCATTTCTACACCATGAACCAAAGTGCCGCCACGCTAGAAATTTGTCGGCGTTTAGGGCTGGCCGGCTGATGTTTTTGCGCCACAGTGGTATGCCCCCTTGACGCATATCAAGCATGGCCTTAGCGACAAGGTGGTTAATAATGGCTTGGGAATGTCCCCTGAAATTTTGCGGATTTTTGTGATGAAAAAAACTGTTCTGGCTGCTGCCCTGTTGGGTGCTGTGTTGTCGTCTTCTGCATTTGCGCAACAGGCCACCGAAGGCTCTTGGATGGTGCGCGCCCGTGCCGTCCATCTGGAAAGCAGCAATGGCGACTCCACGCCGCTGGGCCTGACCACTAACAACAAGTGGCTGCCTGAAGTCGATTTCACTTATTTCTACACCAAAAATCTGGCAGTCGAACTGATCTTGACCGTGCCACAAAAGCACACCCTCTACTCCAAGGGTGGCGCTATCGGCACCTTCAAGCACCTGCCCCCCACCCTGACGGCGCAATACCACTTTACCGATTTGGGTGCGTTCAAGCCCTACGTGGGCGCTGGTGTCAATTACACCCGCCTGTCTAATGTGAACTTCTCGCCCGCTGTGGTCGCTGCCCTGCACCCCTCGGTAGACAAAAACAGCTGGGGCTTGGCCATCCAAGCCGGTGTGGATATTCACCTCAAAGACAATATGTACCTGAATTTGGACGTCAAAAAGGCACAAATTCGTACCGATGTGGCCTCGTCTGGCCGCAAGGTGGGTGAGTTCCGTGTAGACCCCGTGCTGATCGGTATCGGTCTGGGCTGGCGCTTCTAAAACCAAGTCCGCGCTGCTTGGCTCTACCATCCCGCCATGTGCGGGATTTTTTTTGTACCGGGCCTGAAGGCACTGCGCTAACATCAGCGCCCCTGCTTTTTTGGAAAGGCTCTGGCACATGATGCCTCTGTTGCCAACGGTTTCATGGTGGCACTGCCGCCCCGCGCACATGCTAATTTCTGCCATCCTGAGCTTAGGAGCCAGCATCGCCAGCGCCAACGACGCCCCCCCGCCAGCGCCGGAGGAAGACAACACCGCCAGCACCACCACGGCAGCACCAGCGCCAGCGCCGTCTCTGGGCCTCAAAGCGCCCGACGCCAGCGCCTTATTGGCCGTACCGGTACAAAGCGACCTTCTGAATACCGACAACGCCAGCAGCACAGCCTCAGAGGCTACCGGGCTGCCCCAAGTCGATTTGCAGTTTCCGCAAGAATATGGCTTGGCCTCTTGGTATGGCGCGAAACAGCACAAGAAACGCACCGCCAGCGGCGAACCGTTTGATATGCACGACTTCACTGCCGCCCACCCCACCCTGCCTTTTGGCTCACGGGTGTGCGTGCGCAGCGCCCTGACCGGACGCGAGGTGGTGGTACGCATCAATGACCGGGGGCCACACGGTGGCAAGCGCGTGATTGACATCAGCCGCGCCGCTGCCGAGGCACTGGGCATAGTGCAGCTGGGCACCAAACCCGTCACGCTGCACACCTTGCCCGATGAAGACAGCGTGTGCCCCGGTAACTGATTAGCTGATTAGCTGCCCGACTCTAGCGTGTGGGTGGCGTTGCGGTCTTGCCCCAGTAATTGCACCATCTGGGCCAGCGCATCCTTGAGTTCTGCCTTCAAGGTATAGGGCGGGTTAATCAGAAACATGCCACTGGCGGGCAAGCCGGGGCGTTTGGTTTGGCCTTCGAGCGTTTCGGTGATCTTGCTCGATTTAACGGTAAGGGTGGCATGCAGCCAACTCTTGCCCGCCTTTTGGGCCATCGTCTTTAACCGGCGCGGCAGATCATGTGCCTCTGGGCGCGGAATGATCGGATACCACACCGCATAGGTGCCAGTGGCAAAGCGCTTGAGGCTGTCTTGCACCATATCGAGCACCTTACCGTAATCGGTCTTGATCTCGTAGCTGGGGTCGCACAACACCAGCGCCCGGCGCGAGGGCGGGGGCAAAAATTTCTTGATGCCTTCAAAACCATCTTCGTGCAGCACAGCGATCTGGCGGCCTGCTTCTAGTTGGGCCACATTACCGCTCAAAGAGCGCATATCCGAGGGATGCAGTTCAAACAGCTTGAGCTTGTCGTGGCTGCGCAGCAAGCGCTGGATGATAAAGGGCGAGCCGGGGTAAATTTTGGTGTTGCTGCCCGCATTAAACGAGCGCACCAAATCAATGTAGGCTTGCAATGCCGGTGCCAGCGGCACATGGGCGGCCCCCGGCACCGTGAGGCGCAAAATGCCATCAGCGGCCTCGGCGCTGGTCTTGGCATAGTCGCCATCGAGCCGGTACAAACCGGCACCGGCGTGGGTGTCCAGCACCATCAGCGCGGCGTCTTTCTCGGTCAGGTGTTGCAAAGTGGCAATCAGTACGGTGTGCTTGAGCACATCGGCATGGTTGCCTGCGTGGAAGGCATGGCGGTAACTGAACATGGTGCTATGGTAACGATCGCTGCGCTGGATCAGCATTTTTTCATCTTTATCGTCGATGATGGCGTCTTTTTGTCCGCCGCGCCATGTCCGAATCTTCTTACGGTACCCCTGTGTCTGCCATTTACCATGCGGATGCCTTGCCCTCAGGGGCGCGCTTGGGCGAGTTTGAAGTGCTTGCCCTGCTTGGCGTGGGTGGCTTTGGCATGGTCTACCAAGCTTTTGACCACTCCCTGCACCGCTCAGTAGCTATCAAAGAATATATGCCAGCCAGCTTGGCGGGGCGCACGCCCGATTTGTCGGTGGCCGTGCGGGCGCTGGCCGATGTGCCCGCCTTCGAAGCGGGGCTGCGCTCTTTTATCGGCGAGGCGCGGATGCTGGCGCAGTTTGATCACCCGTCGTTGGTCAAGGTGTTTCGGTTTTGGGAGGCCCACCACACTGCCTATATGGTCATGCCCCTGTACAGCGGTATGACGTTCAAGCAAGCGCGGCTGCAAATGCGCTCCCCGCCGCCCGAAGCGTGGCTGCGCCAAGTGCTGTGGTCGGTGCTGGGGGCCTTGCGCACCCTGCACAACGGCAACACCCTGCACCGTGATATCTCGCCCGACAACATCTTTTTGCAAGATGTTGGCCCACCTGTGCTGCTCGACTTGGGCGCAGCCCGCCAAGCCATCAGTGACCGCGAGCGCAAGCACACCGCAGTGCTCAAGGTCAATTACGCCCCGATAGAGCAGTACGCCAGCGGCGATGCCGACCTGCCCCAAGGCCCGTGGAGTGATTTGTACTCCTTGGCCGCCGTGGTCTATGGCTGCCTGTGCAACGACGTGCCCGACCCCTCCACCTTGCGCGCTATCCGCGACCGCATGGTGCCCTTTGCCCGCGTTGCCCGCACCGTGGGGCAAGAATTTGGCCAGTCCTATTCGCCCGCGTTCGTCAACGCCATCACGCAAGCGCTGGCGCTGCAACCCCAAGAGCGCCCACAAAGCATTGAGGCGTTTTTACAACTGCTGGAAATGCCCAACGCCCCGGCCCCCATGCAGAGCTTCGATTTTCGGGCGGCATTGGGCGACATCTGGGTCGAACCCACCGACCAGCCCAACGGCGCTAGGGCCATGCCTACGGTAGACCTGTCCACGCCCAAAGCCGTCAGTGCTGGCCCCATCCCTGCCCCGGCAGCATCGCCCAGCTACTCGGTGGCCGATGCCGGAGACACCATGCTGCTAGAAGATGTGCAAGACACGATGCTGCTGCACGGCCCAGACACCCTCATCCAAGGCGATACATCCCCCGAATCCATCGGCCTAGAATCGAACTGGCCTGAGCGCCACTCGATGCGCCCCGCCCCCCCCACCGCACCGTCTGCCACCGCTACACCCCAGCGCCCGTGGGTCAGATGGGCTGGCGTGGCCGCAGTGGTGGCCGTCATCACCGCAGGCATTGGGGTGTATACCAACCGCACCTCGGTCAAGGCCGCATCCAACACAGACCAGCACATCATTACCGAGATGGCCGAGCCAGCCCCCAAGCCCGTGCCAACGCCAGCCATTACACCGCCTGCGGCTGCCGTGGACACAGCACCGGCACCGGCCAGCACCGAGCCAGCCCCAAACACTCCGGCCCCGGCGTTTGTCGAAAAAACCGACCCCCGTGCGCTATCGCAAACTGCGCCCAAACCAGCACCGGTGCGCAAACCGCCCCCAGCGCCCGTGCCAGTAGCAGCCACGCCAGAACTAGCTCCAACCGCGCCCAGCACCCCACCCACCCCGGTCAGCCGCCCAGTCAGTGCGCCCAAACCGCCAGCCCCTGCCTTGTGCGCCGACAGCAGCGCGCTCACGCGCAGCATGTGCCTGCGCAGCGAATGCCGCCAGCCCGCCTCAGCCAACCTGCCCCAGTGTGTCGAGTTTCGCAAGCAGATGGAGCCGCTAGAAGTGCGCTCGCCCAACTAAAAAATGCCCCCCGCCAAAATGAGGGCCGTTATATAATCGCAGGCTTCGCAGCGATTGCGCAACTCCGCGACGAAGGGCAGCCAGTAGCCAAAAACACCTGCTGCCAACACCACCTAAGAGGTTTCCTTCAGAGAAACACCGACCGTGGAAAAGAGTTCCCAGGACACCAGCCCCTGTTCAGGCTGGTCAAACCCTCGAAAGAAATACAGCATGAAAACTTTCAGCGCCAAGCCCGCTGACGTG
>JAIESZ010000295.1 GCA_019745615.1 Burkholderiaceae bacterium | reverse complement strand
GCACGCTGGCGCTCCAGCAGCAATCTGGCACGCTTTTCCGTGCAGGGCATCAGTGGCCTGCCACTTCGGTCTAAAACAAATACGGACATTGCTGTCTATCTCCTTCTTTGCCCTTACGGGCCTAGTGACGCACGCCTTGCGGCATGTCTCCCCTCGGAAATGTGAATAACCGGCTCCAGCCTTTGCAGGCTGCGGTCTAAACCTTCGGGCCTTTACCTTTGCCCAACATGATCTAAACCTTGCAGAGCAGCAAACTGAGGAAGCATTTGCTGGTGCGTCTGAACGACCTGTGACTCACGTAGCGGGTTGGCTACCGCTTTCCCTGGTCAACCCGGCTTGGTGCTTTTTAGTTCCAAGCCCCATCGTTTAGGACGGGGTGATTGACGCAAACACT
Source organism: Burkholderiaceae bacterium (assembly GCA_019745615.1). Taxonomy (GTDB): domain Bacteria; phylum Pseudomonadota; class Gammaproteobacteria; order Burkholderiales; family Burkholderiaceae_C; genus Simplicispira. The sequence goes on along the minus strand of JAIESZ010000295.1, from coordinate 13,883 downwards.
CAAAAAAATCAGGGTGCGTGGACATCCACCTGCATCACGCCTTGGGTTCCACCCACCACGGCCCGCTGCACCAAAGCATCCAGAGGCTCGGCCCGGTAGCACACCGCCCGCAGCAGCATGGGCAAATTGACACCGGTGATAAGCCGCATTTGCGGGCACTGTTGCACCAGCCGCTGGGCAATGTTGCACGGGGTGGCACCAAACACATCGGTGAGCACCAAGGTGGGGGTTTGCCCCAAGGGTTGCAATAGTTGCAAGGCTTGGGCTAGGGAGTCTTCGGGGCGATCATGGGGCAGCACGTCCAGCGCCAGCACGCTGTCGCCACAATCGGCCATAACGTGCAGGGCACACTCGCGCAGGGCATGGGCCAGCGGGGCATGGGCAAGCAAAAGGATGCGCGTACTCATAGGGCAAATGGAATCTGTGCAGTCAATGCGGTGGGTGGCGCACATTATGGCCGCGCCGCGCACACCACCTGCACAGAGGATGCCCGGTGCTTGATGGGGATTTTGCCGCCAAGGGAACCGACTGCCGCACAATCGCTCGCAGATGTTTTAGCCGATGGATCAATATGCAAATCAAAAAAACCGTGGCAGCACTGGTCTTGGCCGCAGTGGCAGGCACTGGCGCTTGGGTGGCTTGGGGCACAGGCCGGGCACCAGCGCCCGAATCTACCTTTGTGCTGCTCGACGGCTCACAGCGCAGCAGTGCCGATTTGCGCGGCAAGGTGACGCTGGTCAATTTTTGGGCCACCAGTTGCACCACCTGCGTGGCAGAAATGCCTGCATTGGTAGCTACCTACCAAAAATACCAAAGCCAAGGCTTTGACACCTTGGCCGTGGCCATGAACTACGACCCGCCGCAGTATGTGCTCAACTTTGCCCAGTCGCGGCAACTGCCGTTCAAGGTGGCGCTGGACAACACCGGGGCTGTAGCCAAGGCTTGGGGTGATGTCCGCCTCACGCCCACCACGTATTTGGTCAATAAGCGTGGTGAGATCGTCAAGAGCTATGTGGGCGCTCCCGATTTTGCCGAGTTGCACCGCCTGATCGAAACGCTACTGGCGCAAACCTGAGCGGCTGCTTTATTTGTTCTTGAAGGCGTCGTGGCAAGCCTTGCAGGTTTGGGCTGCGGGGCCAAAGGCGGCCTTGAGCTGGGCCACGTCACCCGTCTTGGCGGCGGCGGCCAGCTTGGTGGTTTCGGTCAGCAACTTGTCGGCGTGCTCTTTGAACTTGGCCTGTTCTGTCCACACTTCAGGCTTGGCCTTGGTGTCTGCGCCGTTGTCGGTGCCGGGGCCAAAACCTGCTGCGGGCAGTTTGGCCAAGATGGCTACCAGTTCGGCATTTTCTTGGGCTGCTTTGGCATCAAACGGCACTTTGCCATTGGCCATTGCGCCAATGCGGCTGAAGTGCTGGCCCAGCACAAAAAAGCTCGATTGGCGGTATTTGATGGCGTCTTCTGGCTTGGCAAACTGGGCAGCAGCTGGAACTGCTGTGGTGACGGCTGCTGCGGCCAAGGCAAACAGGGCAAGGGTTTTTTTCATGGTCGGCTTTCGAGGGTGTAAAAATAAAAGAGACTTCAGTCTCCTCAAAGAAGGATGACTGTGTGGGTATGCCACACTTTACTACCACTCCATGCCATTTCTCCATGCAGAACAAGCACACCGTTCGTATCTGGGATCTTCCCACCCGTCTCTTTCACTGGCTGTTGGCCGCTTGCACCATTGCACTGGTTATCAGTGCCAAAGTAGGTGGCAACGCGATGGTGTGGCATTTTCGGTTCGGTTATGCCGTGCTGGCCCTGTTGCTGTTTCGGCTGGTGTGGGGCTTGGTGGGCGGCTACTGGTCGCGCTTTGCGGCGTTTTTGTATTCTCCCGCCCGTATGTTGCGCTATTTACGTGGGCAAGGCACACCAGAAGATGGCGTGGGGCACAGCCCATTGGGCGCGCTCTCGGTGTTTGGCCTGCTGGCCATGCTAACTTTGCAGGTGGGCACGGGCTTGTTCAGTGACGATGAAATCGCCTTTGCTGGCCCCCTGACCCGTTTTGTTTCTGGCGATGGGGTGAGCCTAGCCACCAGCTTGCACAAAGACGTGGGCCAGTATCTGGTCATGACGCTGGTGGCCTTGCACTTGCTGGCGATTGCGTTTTACAGCGTGGTAAAAAAGTTGTCGTTGGTGCCCGCCATGATTACCGGCGACAAAACCGTGACCACGCCGGTCACGCCGTCGCGTGATGATACGGTGTCTCGCTTGAGCGCACTGGTCATTTTTCTGCTGTGCAGCGCAGTGGTCGCTTGGATTGTTAGCTTAGGCGCTTGAGCCAGCTTGTTTTAACCTTGCCTTGCCGGAGTGCCTATGGATACCCCTAGCGTTACCCTCTCTAGCCTGAACACCGCCGAAGACCTGGATGCCGTGCGCACCCTATTTGCCGAGTATGCCCAGAGCCTGAGCATCGATTTGTGCTTTCAGAACTTTGCCGCAGAACTGCAAAACTTGCCCGGCGACTATGCCGCCCCGCGTGGCGGCCTGTTGCTGGCGCTGGTGGATGGTGCCGTGGCCGGATGCTGCGCGCTGCGCCCCTTGGACACCGCCGATTACCCTAATGCCGCCGAGATGAAGCGCCTTTATGTGCGCAAAGCGTTTCGGGGGTTTGGGCTGGGCCGCCAGCTGACCGAAGGTATTTTGGATGTAGCGCGCCAAGCCGGTTATGCCTGCGTGCTGCTCGATACCTTGGATGAGATGGAATCGGCCCGCGCCCTCTATGCTGATCTGGGGTTTGAGGAGATTCCGCCCTATTATCACAACCCGATTGCCGGGTCGCATTATCTCAAGGTCAATATTTGAGGGCCAGAAGGGACGCTGGCTGCTCACCGCGCAGCATCGGCCATATTCCCGGCAAGCGCATCGCACCACTCCATCGCTTCGATCTCGCGCTGCGTGTCGGTAGCCATTGCCCGGTAGCCATCATCGAGTGCCGTATCCATCACATGGGGGCGCAGCAAATCCTCAATAAACTGGCTCATGCGCCGCTTACCCGGCGATACAGCCCCTCATACACTGCCTCATCGAGTGTAATGGTCATCCGTTTGTGCATTCCAATCCCCTTAGAGCGTTATACGTATAACGTATCTTAATGCGTTCGTCTCTACGGGGTTTGGGGAGCAATGGAACAAGGAATCACTTGGATGGCAGCACCGCCATTGCGTTGATAGTGAGCCGGGCTCCGGGTTTGGGTAGCGCGGCAATGCCGATGACAGTTCGCGCTGGAAACGGCTCAGAGAAATACTCTGCGTAAGCCCGGTTCATTTCGGTGAAGTCGTCCACATGAACCAAGTTTACCTGAACGGCGGTGATATCGGCTTCGGTGCCACCCGCAGCAGCAACGCAATCAATTACGTTTCGTATTGCCTGCGCTGCCTGTGCATACGCGGTGGCTCCAGCCAACTCGCCAGTCTTTGGATTAACTCCCGGTGTTCCAGAGACAAAGATCAGATTGCCGGATTTGACAGCATGACTGTATGGGCCGATTGGTTCAAATAAACTGCATTCTATGAATTCTCTTGGCATATTTTATTCTCGCATTTTTTTCTCTGTGGATGTGGAGAATGCGGGAATATGACGCATAACGTAGAAGTGACCGGCCTGCGTGGCTTTTCGCGCAGGTTCGCTCAACTGCCGGGTTGGGCGTCATGGCTACGGAGAGACCTGAGTAGCCAAGAACTCACCATTTCCGACAGGGACAGTACATGTGGTGAAGTCGTGATCTGCTGAAACCATTGCGACAAAGGACTCCATCTCGACCGAATGGGATGTAGCGTTATCAACGACAAGAAGCCCGCCTTTGCGAAGAACTCGCTTGATGTCGGGCCACCATCCCAGATACTCAGAGCGCTCGGAATCGAGGAAGATAAGATCGAAGCTTGATTCGGAAGCGTCCCTGAGCACGGCACCGGCTTCACCGTTAACCTGCGTAATGAACGAAGCAACGCCGGATCGCTCGAAGTTCTTCGCCGCGAGGGCAAGCTTGAAATCAGATAGTTCCACGGTGGTAACGTGTCCTTTGATCGCCTTTGCTGCTAAGGCGAGCCAAAGAGTTGAGTAGCCGTTAGAGGTTCCTATCTCAAGCACACGTTGAGCATTCATGGTTCGCACAAGCACTGAAAGAAATTCTCCAGTGTCTCGGGTGATGTTCAGCATGCGTCGAGGTCGATCGGCAATGGCACCATCGTTGCTCAAGCCGAACTGTTCGAGTTCAAGTAGCAGTTTTTGTAGCGATTCGGTCACACTATTCTCCTGATGCCCAACGAGCTAAGATAAGCGGCAGCTGAAGGCTGTCCGCTTGAGCGATGGGTTAGGCTTTATTTTTACAACATTCGTACAAAGCATGAATATATTTATAAGTAGCGCAATTTATATCGTTAGAAATTCCTAATGTACCCGTCTGGGTTTTTGGAATCATAGCAAGATTAGTGAAACAGTCATTGCCCTCGTCACCTCTCATGCAGAGTATTTTCACTGCTCTTCTTAAAGGAAACCAAATAATCGATTTTTCATCACAATCAAATTTATACCAGTCGCCAATCACTTCTACTAATGCAATGGAAGTCCGTCCATTTAAAACAACAACCACATCTCCAATTTGCATCGTGTTTTTGAATGCGTTTTCTTGGGAAGGACTAAAATCTTGACCCATTCCAATCGTTCTACTCAAAACAAAATTCTTGATTTCTGCATCATCACGTCGATCATCCGTGGGATGAAGATTTATATGCCAATAGTTCACAAGCACTCCTTCGATTTAAATATTAAAATTGCCTAACTAGGATTAGACGACTGCCCCACTGCTTGCGAGCAGTCGGATAAAGTTGCACCAACCTACCCCATCCATAGGGAAAAGCCAATGGCCTACAGTTTAGGCAAACCTGAAAATTGACGGATGCCAATCTCGCCAGAAAAGAATAAAAAAGAGCTAGGCTCGGTTTTTTCCGTAGGCCATCACAAAGCAATCATTGATTCCAAATGGCATTGTTCACGCACCCGCGCTGGCGACAATTCCAGTCCATTGGGCCAGCACAAGGCACCAGCATCAATGAAGGCACGCTGAAAATAGGCCGGATCGCGCAACGCATCGAGTAAGGGGCCAGTGCGTTTTAACAAGGCTTGGCCATCGAATAGGCCACAGCTGCCATCAGAAAATTCTAATTGGAGCTGGAAATCATCAAGGGCTTGAATTTGAAGAATTTTAATCATCGTGATCGGCTCCTTGAATACGCTCTAAGGGTTCAAAATGCTGCGCACGCTCCCAATTGGCACGCAGTTCGTCTTGGTGTCGCAAGCACCATTCTTTCACGATGGCAGCAGCCTTGCGGGGCAGGCGGCCCTCGCTGATTTCGCCCGTTTTAATGGCTACCAAGGCTTCAAAGCCTTGGTATTCCACATGAATATGCGGTGGCGGATGGTCGTCATGCCACATACGGATGATGATGCCAAAAAAAACCGAAAGAATGGGCATGGTGGCGGTTTTTCTCAGACTAGGCAAGCCAGTCTGGACGATTGTTGAACTCAAGAAAGTGTAGTGGATGGTGTTGGATGGACGGGGCTTGCGTGCAGTGGCTCCTAGCCGTTAGACTCTGGCCCGCTGCGCGAAAAAGGCGCAGCACGGGATTGGCGTCCCGGTTTCACTTGGCGCAGCAGCCGAACTTTCCTTTGGGAGAGCGGCTTTTCTTTTTTCCATGCTGCGCGCACGGATTTGCTTTATGGCGGGCCGTGCGGGGGCACCTGCAAGGGTGCGCCGGTTCCAAGTGCCGGTACGCCAACCCTGCACGGTCTGCCACCCTCGATTGGCGTCAGGGGTGACAGGTTTATCACTTGTCCACTTGGAGCCATCATGGCTGACACCTTCTCCCCCACCACCGCCCCGCCGCCCAGCGCGCAGCTGCTGCAACGCACTTTGCACAGCCTGCAAGTGTTGCTGGCCGAACCCCCACACAGCCGTGCCGGTACGTGGTGCCAACAACGCCAACGCGCTTTGCTCTGGCGCAACCGGCAGTGTTTGCAACTGCTGGCCGGTTTTCGTGCCGATGGCAGCGCTGATCTGTTGTTGGCGGCCATGACGCACTGCGCGCATTAAGCGCCCGCGTTTTCCTTCTCTTTTCTGGCGTTTTGCTGTTCTGACTGCCTTGTCGGGCGGCCAGCGGCTGCGCGCCGGTGTTGCTGTGTGTTGGTTCTCTGTGCAGAGAGGCTTTGCCATGACCGAGATGTTTTCTATTACCCGCGCCAGCTTGCGCCTGATGCGCGCTGCTTGGCAACTCCCCTTGCCCGCTGGGGCCAAACTGGTGCTGCTGTGCATCCTCAGCCATTACAACGATGCGCGCGGCATAGCTTTTCCGTCCTTGCCCCGCTTGGCCAAAATGTGCGGTGTGCATAAACGCACCGTGCAAGGGCATATCGCCCAATTAGAAAAAAAGGGCCTGCTGCAAGTGGGCAAACTGCCCGGCATCAGCAACAACGTGTACCGCATCCACGAGGCCGCGTGGGCGCAGTTGCCCAGCATGGCTAGCGATACAGACAAGGCCAGCGATGCAGAAAACCTACCCGCCGGGGTGGTGTTTGCTACGCTCGCAGGTGCTGATTTTTCCGCCCAAAGTGCACAAATCACCACCCAGAACGGAAAGAACGAATTTGAACCGACAACGATAACGGATGCCCCAGCGCAGCCCGTGTCAGAACCAGTGGCACCGCCGCCGCCTGCCTCCGCTTCGTGCCCATCTTCTTTATTTTTGCAAGCCTTGCAAAACCCCCAAGACCAAGCGGCGCTACAGGCTTGGCAGCAGGTGCGCCAAACCAAAAAACGCCCAGCCTTGCCCAATGCGCTGCAATGCCAGCAACTGCTCAACCATGCCGCAGCCTTGGGCAAACCGTTGGGCTGGATCGTGCAAGTCATGGCGCTCAACGATTGGGCTTTGTTTGATCCGGCATGGCTCCACAACCAACGTCCGCCACCGCGCTTGCCCACCGTAGCCGCAGGGGCCCCAGAGGCTCCCCCACGGTTGCACACACCACCAGAGCCTGCGCATCTGCCAGCCACTCCAGAACAAGCCGCACAGGCCCAAGCGCGTATCAAAGCGCTGTTAGCCCAATGGCGCAGCCCAGAGCCTGCGCCCACCCAACAACCCATCACCCCCTGCGGCGTGCCGTGGGCCGACAACATCATTGCCAGCGCTTTGCGCGGCGAGCCGGTCGGGTTTGCCGCCTTGGATATGGCTTGTTCCGTAGCCAAGGTGTCTCGGCAGACCGTGCGGGCCGCAGCAAAGCCTGCTCAAACTTAGCAGGCTCACCCAGTTGGATGAGCCACCCAGCTTATTTTTGCAAGTAGCGCGCTACGTCGCGGGCAAAGTAGGTCAGCACGCCATCGGCACCGGCGCGCTTAAAGGCCAGCATGGCCTCCATCATCACGGCATCGTGGTCTAGCCAGCCTTGGGCGGCAGCGGCCTTGAGCATGGCGTATTCACCAGAGACTTGGTAGGCAAAGGTGGGCACGCGAAACTCGTCTTTCACGCGGCGCACGATGTCCAGATAGGGCATACCGGGCTTGACCATCACCATGTCTGCGCCTTCGGCAATATCAAGGGCCACTTCACGCAGGGCTTCGTCGCTGTTGCCGGGGTCCATTTGGTAGACGTTTTTGTCGGCCTTGCCCAGCGCTCCACGGGTGCCCACGGCATCGCGGAACGGGCCATAAAAGGCGCTGGCGTATTTGGCACTGTAGGCCATGATGCGGGTGTGGATGTGGCCGTGGGCCTCTAGGGCTTGGCGCACGGCACCAATGCGCCCGTCCATCATGTCGCTGGGGGCCACAATATCCACGCCTGCTTCGGCATGGGCCAAGGCTTGGCCGGTGAGTATCTTCACCGTGGCATCGTTGATGATGTAGCCGGTCTCATCCAACACGCCATCTTGGCCGTGGCTGGTGTAGGGGTCTAATGCCACATCGGTCATCACGCCCAACTCCGGAAACTCTTGCTTGAGCGCCCGCACCACACGCGGAATCAGTCCATCAGGGTTCAGGGCCTCTTGGCCGTCGGGGGTTTTGAGTGCGGGGTCAATGGCCGGAAACAGCGCCAGCAGCGGAATGCCCAGTTTCACGCAATCTTCGGCCACCGGCAGCAGCAAATCCAAACTGAGCCTGTCCACACCGGGCATGGATGGCACTGCCTGCTGCACGCGCTGGCCCTCATGGACAAACACCGGATAGATCAGGTCATGAACGCTCACGGCATGTTCGCGCACCAAATTGCGCGTAAAAGCGTCGCGGCGCAGGCGGCGGGGCCGATTGGCCGGGAAGGGGGTAGGGCTAGAAAGATGCATAGCGAAAATTGTGCCCCATTAAACTGCCACCATGCTCTGGATCAAATCGTTTCACATCGTCTTCGTCGCCAGCTGGTTTGCTGGTCTCTTTTACCTGCCACGTATTTTTGTCAATTTAGCCATGATTACGCCCGGATCGGTGGCCGAGCGCGAGCGCCTGCTGCTCATGGCGCGCAAGCTGTTGCGCTTTACCACCTTGCTGGCAGTGCCAGCGGTGGCCTTGGGTCTGTGGCTGTGGATCGGTTATGGCATTGGCTGGGGGCCAGGCAACGGTTGGATGCACGCCAAGCTCACACTGGTGGCGCTGGTGCTGGGCTACCACCACGCCTGCGCCGTGTTGCTGCGCAAGTTGGTGGCGGGCAGTTGCCAGCGCAGCCACCGTTGGTTCCGTTGGTTCAATGAAGTGCCGGTGCTGTTGCTCACGGCCATCGTGGTGCTGGTGGTGGTCAAGCCGTTCTAAAAACCTGTTCTCGATCTAAGTAAGGCCAATGCCACAGACAGCAGCGCATAAAACGGTGGCTTGGCCACTGGCACAGGTCTATGCAGCACTGGTGGTCTTTGCCAGCTTGTTTCCCTTTACAGGCTGGCGGGCCCAAGGGATTGATCCTTGGGTGTTCTTGTTTGCGCGTCTGCCTCCACCGTATTGGACTGGGTTTGATGTCACGATCAATGTGGTGGGCTATGCGCCACTGGGTTTTTTGCTGGCCTTAGCCCTGTTGCGTACCGGCTGGCCGCACAGTGCGTTGGCTCTGGCAACACTGGGCGGCACCTTGCTGTCGCTGTTGATGGAGTTTTTGCAGATTTACCTACCCCAGCGCGTACCGTCTAACCTTGATTGGCTGCTCAACTCCGGTGGCACTCTGCTGGGTGCGTTGCTGGCTACTTTGCTCGAGCGCCTGGGTGCCATTGATCGCTGGAGCCGCTTTCGCGCCCGCTGGTTTGTGCCCGATGCCCACGGTGCTTTGGTATTGTTAGCGCTGTGGCCTTGGGCGTTGTTGTTTCCTGCCGCCGAGCCTTTTGGCTTGGGCCAAGTGCTAGAGCGGCTAGAGATCGCTTTAGAGCAGCTGCTAGAGGACTCCGCTTTTCTCGATTGGCTGCCTGAGGGTTTGGAGCTATTGGAGCCACTCTCGCCTGCCTCTGAGTTGCTGTGTGTTGCCTTGGGCTTACTGGTGCCTTGCTTGCTGGCCTATGGCGTGATGCCGCACAAGGGGCGGCGCGCCGCGCTGGCCTTTGGCGGGGCGGCGATAGGGGTGGGAGTCACGGCCTTATCCGCAGCCCTGAGCTACGGCCCAGCCCATGCGTGGGAATGGCTCAATCCACCGGTGGTGGCTGGTATTTGGGTGGGTGTGGCACTGGCTGCTTTGCTGCTGTGGCTGCCCCTGCGTGCCTGTGCTGTGGTGTTGATGCTGGTACTCACTCTGCACCTGAGCCTGCTTAATAATGCCCCCACCAGCGCCTATTTTGCCCAAACCCTGCAAGCCTGGGAGCAAGGCCGATTTATTCGCTTCTTTGGCATCGGCCAATGGCTGGGCTGGCTCTGGCCTTATGCCACACTGGTGTATGTGGTGCTCCAAGCAGCACGCAAAGACAGCAATTCCTAGAATATTCAGACACATGAGCACCTCCCCTATTCCCACCCCTGGCTATTTTTCTCGCCACATCTTTTTTTGCCTCAACGAGCGCGACAACGGCCAAGACTGCTGCGCCCAGCATGGCGCGCAGGCGGCTTTTGAGCGCTGCAAATCCTTGGTCAAAGAGGCCGGTTTGGCTGGCCCCGGCCAAGTCCGTGTCAACAAAGCTGGTTGCCTAGACCGCTGCGCCGCTGGCCCGGTGGCCGTGGTCTACCCCGAAGGCACTTGGTACAGCTACGTCGATAGCTCCGACATCGATGAAATCGTCGAGTCGCACCTGAAAAACGGCAAGGTGGTCGAGCGCCTGCTCACCCCAGTTGAACTGGGCCGTTGATTGGCCGCTGCACCATGAACGCTCATACTCAACGCCTAACCCTGCAAGGTGCTGCCGGAGCTATCCAAGCCCTGCGTGACCCAGCCACCGTGGCCGCCGGTCAAGCCCCGCGTGGGGTAGCCGTCATTGCCCATCCGCATCCGTTGTTTGGCGGCACGATGGACAACAAAGTAGTGCAAACCTTGGCGCGGGCTTTTGTCCATGCAGGTTGGACAGCGGTGCGCTTTAATTTTCGTGGTGTGGGCGATAGCGCTGGCGAGCACGACCATGGCACTGGCGAGGCACAAGATTTTCTCTCCGTAGTCGAGCAGGTGGCTCCAGAAGGGCCGATAGCGCTGGCCGGTTTTTCTTTTGGTGCCTTTGTCACCAGCCATGCCTTGGCCGCCTTGTGGCCCCAGCGCAGCATTGAGCAAATCGTGCTGGTCGGCACCGCCACCAGCCGCTTTCAGGTGGCACCCATTCCTGCCGAGGCCCATAGCCGCACCCTGATCGTTCACGGTGAGCACGACGATACCGTGCCCCTGTCCACGGTGATGGATTGGGCGCGGCCCCAAACCCTGCCTGTCACGGTGGTGCCCGGCGGCGGCCACTTCTTTCACGGACAATTGGGGCTGTTAAAAAATCTCGTGGTGCACCACTTGCACAGTACACCCTAAGCCCCTGCGTTCCCATCGCCTAGCCTGCCCTCGCTGGGGGGCTTGGTCTCGATTGCTTTTGCCCTATGAAACCCTTGCTCTATACGCTTCGCTCTTTGGCTTTGGCCGCAGCGCTGGCCCCTGCCGTTTTACTGGCACAAATCCAAGCCCCACAAGCGCCGGAGATTGCTGCCCGCAACTATCTGCTGATTGATGTCACCGCGAACCAAATTTTGGCAGCCAAAGACATCGACACCCCGATTGAACAAGCCTCCCTGACCAAGCTGATGACTGCCTACATGGTGTTTGATGCTTTGCGGGCCAAAAAGGTGTCTTTGCAACAAAAGCTGCCCGTCAGTGAGCGTGCTTGGAAGATGCCCGGCTCGCGCATGTTTATTGACCCAAAAATGCAAGTCCCGGTGGATGATCTGCTCAAAGGCATGATCGTCCAATCGGGCAACGATGCCACGATGGCTTTGGCCGAAGGCGTGGGCGGCACACTAGAAAATTTTGTCCGCCTCATGAACGAGCAGGCCAAAGCCTTGGGCATGAGCAACACCAGCTACAAAAACCCAGAGGGGCTGACCGAGCCGGGGCATCTGACCACAGCACGCGATTTAAGCATTTTGGCTACGCGGCTGATGACCGACTTTCCTGAGCATCTGCACTACTACTCTACCAAGCATTACAGCTATCCGGGCACGCCTGCATCCAATGGCAACAACCGCAATTTGCTGCTGTTTCGTGATCCTACCGTCGATGGCCTGAAAACCGGCCACACCAACGCTGCGGGCTATTGCCTTGTAGCCACCGCCAAACGCGAGTTTCCCAAGGTTGGCCCGCGCCGCCTGCTGTCCATCGTGCTTGGCACGTCCAGCGAGAACGCCCGTGCCAACGAAAGCCAAAAGCTGCTCAACTGGGGCTACACCGCCTATGATGCCGTCAAACTGTTTGACAGCAACCAAGCCGTGGCGACCCCCACCGTCTGGAAAGGCACCGCCAACAGCGTGAAGATGGGCCGCCCCGAAGGCATTGTCGTCGTCGTGCCTTCGGGCAGCACCGGCAAGGTCAGTACCCAAGTCTCACACCAAGAACCGCTGATCGCCCCGTTGGCCAAGGGCCAAGAGGTCGGCTCCCTCAAGGTACTACTCGGCGAACAAACCGTGCGTGAAGTGCCGCTGCTGGCCCTTGATGGCGTAGAGCAAGCGGGCGTGCTGGGCCGCGCTTGGGATGCCATCCGCCTGTGGATCAAATAAGCAGCGGCACTATGGGCAAGGGTTTTCGCTTGCCTTATAGGCGCTGGGCTGCTACATTGGAAGGCTTTTCGGAAATTCCGAAGGGATTCACGTTTTCGTTTTACGTTTAGGGACGACATTCATGCCAACGATTAACCAGCTCGTGCGTCACGGGCGCGAGGTCGAAAAGACCAAATCCAAGAGCCCGGCGATGGAAAATTCGCCACAACGCCGTGGTGTGTGCACCCGTGTGTACACCACCACTCCTAAGAAGCCTAACTCCGCTTTGCGTAAGGTTGCCAAGGTGCGCCTGACCAACGGTTTTGAGGTCATCTCCTACATCGGCGGTGAAGGCCACAACCTGCAAGAGCACAGCGTTGTGCTGGTGCGCGGCGGTCGTGTCAAGGACTTGCCAGGTGTGCGTTACCACATCGTGCGCGGTTCGCTCGACTTGCAAGGCGTGAAAGACCGCAAGCAATCGCGCTCCAAGTACGGTGCCAAGAAGCCTAAGGCTAAGTAAGCCCGGCCCTTGTCAAAAACAATCGGTGTTTGATGCGTCTGGCAGACGTTCAAACAGAGTGACCCCAAGCGCAAAGTTTGCGTGGGTCGAGTAAGTGGGAGTCCTGATTGACTCTCGCGGTATCTGAAAAGATGCCAACTGAAGCAAATTTAGAGGTGCAATATGCCACGTCGTCGCGAAGTCCCCAAACGTGAAATTCTGCCGGATCCAAAGTTCGGTAATGTAGAGCTGTCCAAATTCATGAACGTGATCATGGAAGGCGGCAAAAAGGCAGTTGCAGAGCGCATCATTTACGGCGCACTGGAACTGATCGAGAAGAAGAACCCCGACAAAGACCCTCTGGAAGCCTTCGTTGTTGCCATCAACAACGTCAAGCCCCTGGTCGAAGTCAAGTCCCGCCGCGTCGGTGGTGCCAACTACCAAGTGCCTGTTGAAGTGCGCCCCGTGCGTCGTCTGGCCCTGTCGATGCGCTGGATCAAAGAAGCAGCCCGCAAGCGCGGCGAGAAGTCGATGGCCCAACGTCTGGCCAACGAACTGCTCGAAGCCACTGAAGGCCGTGGCGGTGCCATGAAAAAGCGTGACGAAGTTCACCGCATGGCCGAAGCCAACAAGGCCTTCAGCCACTTCCGCTTCTAAGCAATTGGCCTAAGTCTCGGTCAACACACAAGGCTGCTGGCATTTTTGCCTGCGGCCTTGTTCTGGTTGAGGCGGTCACAAAATTTTCGGGCTGCGATGCAATCATGTGTGGCCTGACCCCCCTGTAAACACGACCCATCAAGGATTCACCATGGCTCGCAAGACCCCCATTGAGCGCTACCGCAATATCGGTATCTCGGCCCACATTGACGCCGGCAAGACCACCACCACCGAACGTATCTTGTTCTACACCGGCGTGAGCCACAAGATTGGTGAAGTGCATGATGGCGCTGCCACCATGGACTGGATGGAACAAGAGCAAGAGCGTGGTATCACCATCACCTCGGCTGCTACCACCTGCTTCTGGAAGGGTATGGACAACTCCTACCCTGAGCACCGCTTCAACATCATCGACACCCCCGGTCACGTGGACTTCACCATTGAAGTCGAACGTTCGATGCGCGTGCTCGACGGCGCTTGCATGGTCTACTGCGCTGTGGGTGGCGTGCAGCCCCAATCCGAAAC
>JAIESZ010000003.1 GCA_019745615.1 Burkholderiaceae bacterium | reverse complement strand
GAGCTCAAACCCAAGGGGCTACCCCTAGACCCGCAGGCCCGCGCCCTGTGGATTGAGTTCTACAACGCCATTGAAGTACAGCAGGCGGACGGGCAAGAGCTAGAGCAGGCCCGCGCCTTTGCCAGCAAGGCCGCAGAACAGGCGGCGCGCATTGCGGGCGTGATTACCCTGTTCAACAACCCCCAAGCCGCAGTCATTGACGTGCAAGCCATGGACGGTGCGATGGAGCTGGTGACGTTCTACCTGTCCGAGCACTTGCGCCTCATGGGCACCGGCAAACAGGCACAGACTGACAAGCGTTTGCGTGTGCTGTGGGATTGGTTGCAAGAGCAGGGGCCATTGGTGACAGCACGCCATATTGCACGCAACGCCCCCCGTGCTGTGCGCAATCTCAAGACCAAAGGCATCAGCGCACTTCTGGAGCAATTGACCAAGCGCGGCTACGTTCGCCCGATTGGCGACGGCTGGGAGGTGCGCCATGTTGATTGACATTCAATCCATTCGGCAGGCAGCAAAAAACAAGGCCGCCACCACTGGCGACGTGGCGACACTGGCGACAACGGCGACAAACCAACCCCAAAACCGGGATTTTGTCGCCACTGTCGCCGCTGTCGCCACGTCGCCACGGGTAGAAGCGGCATCACTGCTACCCGCACCGGCCCAATCTGTCGCCACTGTCGCCACTGTCGCCGCTGTCGCCACGTCGCCAGTGGTGCAGCCAGCACCCAGCATGGCCCCGCTGCTGGCGCTGGCCGACCGCTACTGCACTGCCATCGGCGCAAGCGACAAAGCCCAGCAAGACTGGCGCGCCGACATCGAGGCAACCCCACCCGACGACCGGCAAGGGCTTGCCGCATACCTTCGGGGGGAACTGGCAAAGCTGGTGCCACCCGTAGCGCCCAAGCCAGCACCGCCCGCCGTGGTGTCGCCAGCCGCTACCCCATCCCCAGCAAAGCCCTTACCCAAGTTCTCGGTTCACCAGCCGTGGAATGAGGCAGACCGCGCCTATCAGGCCCATCACTGGAACTGCACCACCTGCAAGGCCGCCGCCCGCAGTGGGCACTCTGACCGCTGCGTCCAAGGCCAGCAACTGCATTCCGCCTACGAACAGGCTTTTGAAGCGGCAAAAGGAGCCACACCATGATGGACACATTGCAACCGGGGGTTGCAAACACCCCCACCCGTTCATCCATCCCTGACCACTTGCGCGCCCAAGTTCTGGCGCAGCTTTCACCCCACCCCCGGCCTGCTGGCGCTGCTGGCAGGTACCCCACCACCCACCACGACACAAAGGACTTATCACCATGATCTTCGACACATCATCACCGGGCCTACTCGACCAAAGAAGCCAGCAGCAACTCAGTTCGGTTGCGAGCAAGATGCAAGC
This sequence comes from Burkholderiaceae bacterium, assembly GCA_019745615.1. Taxonomy (GTDB): domain Bacteria; phylum Pseudomonadota; class Gammaproteobacteria; order Burkholderiales; family Burkholderiaceae_C; genus Simplicispira. Next base: position 12,851 of record JAIESZ010000003.1, on the reverse strand, counting down.
GTCACCGGGCATATTTCAGGGCATGACCCAGCAGCAAATTAGCGAGGCCATGAACAAGATGATTGCTGGCCAAGCCTCTGGGGCTGACAGCTACGCCAATCACCTGATCGACCGGCGCAATGTCTATGACGGCATTGAAGACGGCCTGATTAAAGAGGCCAACAACTACGACAGTGATGCACGCATGGGCCGTGAAGTGGGCCGCGCCAAGGGCGATGTAGAGCAAAGCTTCTCTACTGCGCTGGGCCAAATGCAGCGGCAGATGGCATCGACCGGAGCCGACCCTACTTCTGGCGCAGCACTCGCAGCCATGCGGCAACTGACAGCACAGAAAGCACTGGGGATTGCTGGGGCGGCCAACGCTGCACGCCGCACCATTGAGGACAGCGCCTTCCAGCGCCGGATGGCCGTGGGCGGGCTGGGCAAAGGCCTGAACGCCGACATCACCAATTCCCAAGCAGCGGCAGGCAAGCTGGGCGAAACCGCCATGACCGGCCTGATGGATGCCCAAACCCGCAAGGAAAGCGCAGCCGCCAGCATGGCCAGTGCCGCAGCCAGTGGTGCTAATGCTGCTGCCAATATGGCGCTGGCTAACAGCAAACTGGCCTTTGACCGTGAGCAGTTTGATTGGAGTAAGAACAATCTCACCAAGGCGCAACAGGAAGACGTGGCCTATCGCAACAAGACGGCGGACGCCAACATCGCCTACAGCAGCGGGAACCTGCAACTCAATAAAGACAAGCAGGCTGCTGCCGATGTCACTGGTGTGGTTAACGGTGTCACCACGCTGCTCAAGGATGGAACGCTAGGTAAGGCAGCGGAATTGCTCACAGGTGGCCCCACGCCCACCCCCGCACTCGTTGACGGAAAGACATTCAGCGAGACAGCAGCGCAGAACCAAAGCTCCATAGGCATACCCACGGTGAGCGGTATCCCTACCAGCGCCCCGGCAGCGCAGGCAGCAAGCTCCAGCATCATCCCGGAGGTGGGTGGCTTCACTCTGCCAGACCCGACAGATTCGCTGGCCTCCGGCACCAACTACGCATTGAGCTATGTACAAGACTGAGCAACAGCAGTTCGTGGACGCATGGAACAGCGACCCGGAGAATCAACTGTTTGACGTGGAGCGCGAGCTCCAGACCAAGGGAAGGCTGCCATTTCAAGGCGTGGAGTACCAAGAGCTACTGACCAAGCGCAAGCAGCTACGCCAGACGCTGGCCGGGCAGCCCAGCACCTCAGTGGCCGCTCAACCCGTGAAGGAGATGTAGCCAAGGGCTTCGACAGTATCGACACCCTTTGCCCACCACCAGCCCGGCCCAGTGCGCCGGGTTTTACGACGAACCCGTAAAAGCCCAACCACAGACTGTGGACGAACCAGCCCGGCCCCGTGCCGGGTTTTGCTTTTGGTGCTGGTGCCATGTGCTCGGAGGGGGTGCCGGAAATTTTTCCTGCACATACCAATTGCCACAGCCACAGGGCATTTACTTAACACCGCGCTTAACGCGATTTGGGGGCTGTTAAGCAGGTGGCGTTAAGTACCGGTGCTGGCCTCTCGCCACTCAGGTTAACGTCGTGGTTAACGTGGTTTTGGGGGCGTTAACCGTTAACCAGTCGGGGCCTAGGCGGCTTGGTTTACAAACTGGTTTACACGTTTTGGGGCTGTAAACTGGGGTTTGTAAACTGGCAATGGCCCAGCCCGAATGCGACAGAAAAGGTGCCCCCGGCAGAGCCACTAGGACAGACACTGGCAACACTTCAGCCAAGAATGACTAGCCTTGGCACCGAGAGCAGCTTAAGTCTATACCCACATGACCACTACACCAAGCGCCGCGCCGAAATCCGCGAAGCCTTGCAGCCGTATGTGGCACCTGAAGTGCTGGAGGAGGACGAGGCAGAAAGTGGCTTAACTTGCGCTGCCAGTGCTCAGAGAAACACCTCATTCATTTGAATGCGATCTTACGGACAGAGCTGGCGCTGGCAGTGCCCAAGATGGCCCAGTTTTGGGCCATCATCCAAAAAGCGCATCACCTAGGCCCGACCTGATGAACTCTGACTTCCTGCAATGAAGGGAGTGAGATTCCCGCCGTTGGTGGCTATTGGCCCGGTGCAGGCCCAGCCGCCCCTACGAAAGTTTCGTAGACCCACCAGCCGCATAGATCGGCTGAAACTTTAGCCAATGTGGTGCTGGCGCTGCCTGCCCACAGAGCCGACCATCATCGCTAATGTTGCCGCTATTCAAATCCAAAACAGGGGAACAAAAGCAAAACGGGGGAACAAATGGGGGAACAAATAACACTTTTAGGCATTTCACCATTGGGGACTTCAAATCCACCTATCGCAGTTGGCGGGTTTTTTCATTGGGGCCAACGGTTTCTGATCCCCGATCAGCAATCGCCTAAAAAGCCGCCCCATTGCGGCAGATACCCGGCCATTCAAACTGCGCGCTTGCGTTAAGGTTGCATGGGTAAATCAGACTGCCCCCACCTCGCGGCAGTCTGCTGCCATTGATTGACCGGGAGACGCGCCATGCTTAAAAAATTCCATGCCTGCTGGCTGCTGCTGGCCTTGACGGCTGGGGGTATAGCCTGTGCGCAGCCTTTGGCTCCATTGTCCGAGCCCACTGCCACCGAGACGGTGACTACCCCAGCCAGTGCGCAGGAGCCATCTGCCCTGTCCACCCTGCGCGCCTATGCCGAAATGGGCCACCTCTTGGCACAATACCAATTGGCCCAGCGTTACTACAGCGGCGATGGCGTGGCCCGTGATCTGCCACAGGCTGCCATGTGGTTTCAACGTGCCGCCGATTCTGGAGAGCCGCGCTCGCAATTGGCGCTGGCACAACTGCATGCCAAGGGCGAAGGCGTAGCGCGCAGTGAGCGTTGGGCGTCCTACTGGACGCGCCAAGCGGCAGAAAGCGGTTTTCGGGAGGCGCAATTGCAACTGGGGCGTTTGTACGAGCGCGGCCAAGGCGTGAACAAAGACGAATCTGAAGCCTATTTTTGGTACTGCTTGGCCAGCGATGGTGGCTGGAGCGGCGACGAGGCCCTGCGCGAGCGCGAACGGCTGGGGCCACAACTGACCCATGTGCAGCGCACCTCAGCGCGCTATGCAGCATTTCATTGGCGGCCTCGGCAAGGCATGGTCGCACCTTGAGGTGCAACCGCCATTTTCTAGTGCCAAAATGTGGGCATGAGCCAAAAACCCGCACCCCAGACCACCGCGCGTCCTGCCTCCACCGGCACTGACACCCCCCCACCTCCTCAGGCAGTTGCGGTCAAACCCGCTGCACGCTCCCGGTCGCGCCGGGCCAGCAGTGGCGATACCGCGCCTGTGCTGAACACAGCTGCTGTGGCACAGCATGTGCCGCAGGAGGCCACCCTCGCGGCGCAAAACAAGCAAATAGCCGCCATTGCTGGTTTGCTGCACAACGATGAGTTGCCCAGCAAACAGCGGGCTGCCGCGTTGCGCGCCACGCTGGAGGGGGCCTCCGCCGACGATTTGGCCGTGCTGCGCCAAATGTTGCTCGGTACCAGCGGGGCAGCGATTGTTAAGGGGCACCCGGATGAGCAGTTAGCCTCTGATTGGCGCGAAGGCGGTTATCCCTACAAAAACCTGATGCGCCGCTCTACTTACGAGGCGCAAAAGTACCAATTGCAGGTCGAACTGCTGAAATTGCAGGCTTGGGTCAAAGAAACCGGCCAGCGCGTGGTCATTTTGTTTGAAGGCCGTGATGCGGCGGGCAAGGGCGGAGCTATCAAGCGCTTTATGGAGCACCTGAACCCCCGTGGTGCCCATGTGGTGGCCCTAGAAAAGCCCAGCGAGGTCGAGCGCGGCCAGTGGTATTTTCAGCGCTATATCCAGCATTTGCCCACCGCCGGTGAGATCGTGCTGTTTGACCGCAGCTGGTACAACCGCGCTGGCGTTGAGCACGTCATGGGGTTTTGCTCGGATGCCGAATACAACGAGTTCATGCGCCAAGTGCCTGAGTTTGAGCGCACGCTGGTGCGCAGCGGCATCCATCTGGTTAAATTTTGGTTCTCGGTCAGCCAAGCCGAGCAGCGCCGCCGCTTTAAAGAGCGCGAAGTGCATCCGCTCAAACAATGGAAGCTCAGTCCGATTGACTTGGCCAGCCTTGACAAATGGGACGACTACACCCGCGCCAAAGAAGCCATGTTCTTTGGCACCGATACCGCCGATTCGCCTTGGACGGTGGTCAAGAGCGATTGCAAAAAGCGCGCCCGCCTCAATGCCATGCGCTATGTATTGCACAAGTTGCCCTACACCAACAAAGACCTCGACACCATTGGCAAGCTCGATCCGCTGATCGTGGGCCGCGCCCATGTGGTCTACGAGCGCGGCGAACAGCCCGGCTCGCTGTTGTAGTAGCGTTGAACCTGTCGTTTGGGTAAAGTTGCTACGGTTGGTGCCGTGGCAGCCGACACTATAGGTGGATCTTTTTTCTTCACCTTAGCGAGGAGTTTTCTCATGGCCAGTGTTTCTGCTGTTTCCTCCGTCACCCAACAGTCCCAAGCCCCAGCGGTGCGTGCCACCAAAGCCGACTCGGATGCAGACCAAGATGGCTCCAAAGTCGAAACCAAGGATCGGACTCCCGCCCAGCCCCAAGTTTCTAAGCCGACGGCAACAATGGGTAACAATGTGAACGTGATGGCGTAATGCCATCGGGTCTGTTGGCCCGCAATACAACCCGCTGCGTGCGGGTTGTTTTATGTGGCATGGTGCAAAATCGCGGTGGTTATGTTTCACTTAAGCACTTCTGTCTGCCCTTGTGGGCGTTTGTCTACACGTTCTCAGCCCTTAACGTACGTTGATTGCTGCGGCCGCTATATCGAGCATTTCGAGGTCACTCCCGCCCCTGATGCGCAGTCGTTGATGCGTTCGCGTTACAGTGCCTTTGTATTGGGGCGCGTCAATTACCTCCTTGCTACTTGGCACAGCAGCCAGCGCCCCGCTACACTGGAGCTTGAACCCCAAGCACAGTGGTTGGGGTTAGAAGTGCGCGCCCAGCGCAGCGTAGGTGCAGACCACGCCGAGGTGGAGTTTGTGGCCCGCTACCGGGTGGCAGGCCGAGCGGTGCGTTTGCACGAGCGCAGCCGTTTTGTACGCGAAGCTGGCCGCTGGTATTACGTCGATGGCGACAATGGCTGAAGGCGCGGCCCTGCCGCCGCAGAATGCTTGCACTAAATAACAATGGGTAGCCATGACATTTGAAGCCGTTTTATTCGATTGCGATGGAGTTTTGGTCGATAGCGAACCCATCACCAACGGCGTGCTGTGCCAGATGCTCAACGAGGCCGGTTGGGCACTGAGCGCGCAAGAGTGTATGCGTATTTTTCTGGGAAAAACGGTGCGCAGTGAGGCCGCTCGCATCCAAGCGCACACGGGCCGCCCGCTCACCGATGAGTGGATGGCTGCCTTTTATGAGCGGCGCAATGCCAAGCTCAAGGCCCAGCTCAAACCTATTGCTGGCGCGGTAGCTGCCGTGCAGGCGGTGCATAGTCTGTTGCAAGGGCGCATTGCCTGTGCTTCAGGCGCTGATCGCTTTAAGGTAGAAATGCAATTGGCCCAAGTGGGGCTGGCGCAGTATTTTGAGGGTCGCATTTTTAGCGGCCATGAGATGCCCGCCACTAAACCAGCTCCTGATGTGTATTTAGCCGCCGCAGCGGCGCTACAGGTGCTGCCCTCGCGTTGCTTGGTGCTAGAAGACACCGTGACTGGCGTCACGGCAGGTGTGGCTGCTGGTGCCACGGTCATTGGCTACAGCCCTTCTACACAGAGCCATAGCAGTGCGGTGGCTTTGCGTGCTGCTGGGGCGGTGGATGTGCTCACCTCACTGGCCGATTTACCGGCCCTGCTGGGCGACTAGCCCCTAGCCACGAGTTAGCCCTTGGAAGCCGAGTTACACCACATCATCTACGCCCTGTCCGACGCGCTGGACTTGGTGGGCGTAGACGATGTGGCCCACGGCAAGCGGGTGGGTGTTATGGCCTGTGGCTGTGCCCAAACGCTGGGTTGGTCGCCCGCCGCTTGTGACTTTATGTTTGAGCTGGGGATGTTGCACGACATTGGCGTGTCCTCCACCCGTATGCACCAGCATTTGGTGGCCGAGTTTGACTGGGTAGGCTCCCAAGATCACACCATTTTGGGGCACGACCTATTGCTAGGGTTTGCGCCGCTGGCCAGTATGGCTGTGCCTATACGTTACCACCACACTTTGTGGAGTGCGCTACAAAACCTGCCCGTGGCGTCAGAGGTAGCCTTGCAGGCCAATCTGGTGTATTTGGTGGATCGGGTGGACACCTTGGCAGCGCCCTACTATGCCAGCCATACGGCACTGTTTCATACTGATAGCATCCGCGCTGAAATTGCCCGGCGGGTAGGCAGCCATTTTGCGCCGCAGTTGGTAGAGGCGTTTATGGAGGTTTCTCGCACCGAAGCCTTCTGGCTGCGGCTCGAACCCAGAGCGGTCGATCAATGCTTGCAGCAGCAATTGGCCCATGCCCAGCCTGTGCCCGCGCATGGCCCAGAGATTCGGCAGGTGGCTGATTTGTTTGCCCGCATCGTGGACGCCAAAAGCCCGTTTACGGCGCAACATTCGCATGGCGTGGCCCGGCTGTCGCGTTTGCTAGCGCAGTGCATGGGGCTAGATGCAGAGCAATGCGACAAAATCGAAATAGCAGGCTTGTTGCACGATCTGGGCAAACTGCGCGTGCCCGACGAAATTTTAGAAAAACCCGGTGCCCTTGATGCCTATGAGCGCCAAGTGATCCACACGCACAGTTTTGAAACCTTTCAGATTTTGCGCAGTATTTTGGGTTTTGAAGAAGTGGCGCTGTGGGCGGCCTACCACCACGAAGAGCCCGGTGGCAGTGGCTACCCGTTCCATGTCGATGGCTTGCAACTACCTTTAGAGGCGCGCATTTTGCGCGTGGCCGATATTTTTCAGGCAATGGTGCAAAACCGCCCTTATCGCCCCGGACTGACGGCGGCTCAGGCGTTGTCGTTCATGCGCTCTTTGCAAGACGAGGGGCTGATCGAAGCGCAGATTTTGGATGTGTTGGAGGCCCAACTGCCAGCGGCTATGGACGCTGCCTGTGGCTGAACTTATGTAGCAGGCGTTAACCTTGACGCGCACTGCGTCGAAACTCCGCTGGAGATTGCCCCGTCCAAGCGCGAAAGGCGCGGATAAAACTCTTGTCGTTGGTAAAGCCGGTATCGTGCGCCACTTGCTTGATCGGGCGGTCGGTGCGGTGTAGCAGGCTGATGGCGCGCTCGCGCCTCACCTCATCTTTTAGGGCCTGTAAAGAGGCCCCTTCTTCTTTGAGCTGGCGGTGCAGTGTGCGTGGTGACAGGTGCAGGCGCAGCGCCAGCGCTTCAGCGCTGTGGCTGGCACCGGGGTCGGCGGCCAGCACTTGGCGCACCCGCTGCACTAGGAGCCGGTCACGGCGGTATTGCAGCACCGTCAGGGGCAGGGCACGTTGCAGCATTTGGCGCAGGGCTGCCTCATCGCGGGCCAGTGGCAAGGCCAGATAGCGCGCATCAAAACGCAATGCTGCCGGTGCTGCACCCCATTGCACTGGCCCCGGAAATAACAAGGGATATACATCTTGGTGCGCTGGTGCCCGAAACGGAAACTGCGCTCCCTGCAACGGAATGCGCGAATCAATCAACCAACAAGCGACGCCGTGGACATTGCGCAGCACCGAGACCAAGCAGAACTCGCGCAGCACGCCCAAATCTTGTCGTTCGGTTAAAGACAGCGTGGCTAAACCATCGCGTGTTTCTAGCCGCAGGGCGATAGCCTCGGTCAGTAGGTTGTGGTGGCGGCACCAGCGCCGTAAGGCTACGCCCAGTGTGGGCGAGCTGATAGAGGCGCGCACCAACATACCGTAGCTGCCCCAAGGCAGGCGGCGTTCGAACCAGCCCAATGCTTCGTCGTCGAGGGTACGCATGGCCAGATCAGACAAGCGCTCAAACTGCCAAGCGGTAATGCGGGCCTGAGGGTTTTCCAGTTGTGCTGGCGCAATTTGTGCCTGCTGTAACAGCGGTGCTGGGTCGATTTTGGCCCGTTCACAGGCATAAACAATAGCTTGCACAAAGGCCATCGGCGTAGCGGCAGGGCCACTGGACAGAGACAAGGGTGAGGCCGCAGCAGCAGCGGAGCAAATCAGGGTTTTCACGGATGCCAGTGTGGCCCAGCATGGCGCAATTTGCAACCCTACTGGCACCCGCTACACCACTAGAAGACGTATTCTTGCCCCATACACCGTCCCCTTTTTGCCCCGGAAAGACCCCCATGCCCGTTTTGCAGAGCCAACTCAACGCCCGCTCGGCTGACTTCCAAGCCAATGCCAGCGCCATGCGCACGCTGGTCACTGACCTGAACGCGCAAATCAGCACTATTTTTGCTGGTGGTGGCGAGGCTGCCCGCGCCAAACACACCGCACGCGGCAAGCTGCTGCCACGCGACCGTGTGCAAATGCTGCTTGACCCCGGCACACCGTTTTTAGAGCTGGCCCCACTGGCCGCGCTCAATATGTACAACAACGATGCCCCCGGCGCTGGCTTGATTGCTGGCATTGGGCGCGTCAGTGGCATTGATTGCATGATCGTTTGCAACGATGCCACCGTGAAGGGCGGCACCTACTACCCGCTCACCGTCAAAAAGCACCTGCGTGCCCAAGAAGTGGCACAGCAAAACCGCTTGCCCTGTATCTATTTGGTCGATTCGGGCGGCGCTAATTTGCCCAATCAAGACGACGTGTTCCCCGACCGCGACCATTTTGGCCGCATCTTCTTCAACCAAGCCACCATGAGCGCCGATGGTATCGCGCAGATTGCCGTGGTCATGGGGTCTTGTACCGCTGGCGGCGCTTACGTTCCGGCGATGAGCGATGAATCCATCATCGTCAAAAACCAAGGCACCATCTTTTTGGGTGGCCCACCGCTGGTCAAGGCCGCCACGGGCGAAGTAGTCACCGCCGAAGATTTGGGCGGTGGCGACGTGCATACCCGCCTGTCGGGCGTGGCCGACCATCTGGCGCAAAACGATATGCACGCGCTGGCGCTGGCGCGCAATGCGGTGCGCAACCTCAACCGCAGCAAAACCCCTAACCCCGCTGACACCGCCCCGGTGCCGCCGTTGTTTGCCGCCGAAGAGCTCTATGGCGTGATTCCGGTAGATACCCGCAAGCCCTTTGACGTGCGCGAAATCATTGCCCGTATCGTGGATGGCAGCGAGTTTGACGAGTTCAAAGCCCGCTACGGCACTACCTTGATTACCGGCTTTGCCCGCATCGAAGGGATGCAAGTGGGCATCATCGCCAACAACGGTATTTTGTTTTCGGAGTCGGCGCTCAAGGGTGCTCACTTTATTGAGCTGTGCTGCCAGCGCAAAATCCCGCTGGTTTTCTTGCAGAACATCACTGGCTTTATGGTGGGCCGCAAGTACGAAAACGAAGGCATCGCCCGCAACGGTGCCAAGATGGTCACGGCGGTGGCCACGGCCAGCGTACCCAAGTTCACCATCATCATTGGTGGCAGCTTTGGTGCGGGCAACTACGGTATGTGTGGCCGTGCTTACAGCCCGCGCTTTTTGTGGATGTGGCCCAATGCGCGCATCTCGGTGATGGGCGGCGACCAAGCCGCTGGCGTGCTGGCTACCGTGAAACGCGATGGCATTGAAGCCAAGGGTGGCACCTGGAGCATGGAAGAAGAAGAAGCCTTCAAAGCCCCGATCCGCCGTCAATACGAAGACCAAGGCCACCCCTACTACGCCAGCGCCCGTCTGTGGGACGATGGTGTGATTGACCCTGCCGACACCCGCCGCGTGCTGGCGCTGGGCCTATCGGCCACGCGCAATGCGCCGATTGAAGACACCAAATTTGGCATCTTCCGCATGTGATGGGATTGAGCATGACCGCCCTGTCCATTACCTACGACGGCCACCGCGCCACCATCACCCTGACCCAGCCGGAGGTGCGCAACGCCTTCAGCGATGAAGTGATTGCTGAGATCACCGCCGCCTTTACCGAGGTGGGTAGCCGCGACGATATCCGCGTCGTGGTGCTGGCCGCCGAAGGCCCGGCCTTCTGTGCCGGAGCCAACCTCAACTGGATGCGCCGCATGGCCGACTACACGCGCGGCGAGAACCTGCAAGATGCGGGCAAGCTGGCCGAAATGCTGCGCGTGATTTACGAATGCCCCAAGCCCACCATCGCCCGCGTGCAGGGCGATGTGTATGCCGGGGGCATGGGCTTGGTGGCGGCGTGCGATATGGCCGTGAGCGTGGACAGCGCCGGTTTTTGCCTGAGCGAAGTCAAGCTGGGCCTGATTCCGGCCACCATCAGCCCCTATGTGATTCGGGCCATGGGCGCACGCGCTGCGCACCGCTACTTTCTGACTGCCGAGCGCTTTGACGCTTTTGAGGCCCTGCGCACCGGCTTTGTCCACGCCGTGGTGGCCCCAGAGGCCCTTGATGCCAAGGTGGATGAACTGGCCAAGGCCATCACCGTGGCCAGCCCCAACGCTGTGGGGGCCTGCAAAAAACTGGTGCAAGACGTGGCCGAACGCGAAATCAACGCCGAACTGATCGCTGCCACCGTCGAAGCCATTGCCGATATCCGTGCCAGCAGTGAAGGCAAAGAGGGCGTGCAGTCCTTTTTGCAAAAACGCAAGCCCCGCTGGCTGGCCTGACCCATTACAAGAACATTGGAAAGAAGCACCATGTTTAAAAAAATCCTGATCGCTAATCGCGGTGAAATCGCCTGCCGTGTCGCCGCTACTGCCCACCGCTTGGGTGTCAAGACTGTGGCCGTGTACTCTGACGCCGACGCCAGTGCCAAGCACGTAGCCGCTTGCGATGAAGCCGTACATATTGGTGGCAGCGCCCCCAAAGACAGCTACCTGCGCTGGGAGCGCATCATTGAGGCTGCCCACGCCACGGGTGCCCAAGCCATTCACCCCGGCTATGGCTTTTTGAGCGAGAACGAAGAATTTGCCCAAGCCTGCGCCAAGGCCGGTTTAGTGTTTATTGGCCCCCCTGCCTCGGCCATCCAAGCGATGGGCTTGAAGGCTGAATCCAAGCAACTGATGGAAAAAGCGGGCGTGCCACTGGTGCCGGGCTACCACGGCTCCGACCAAGATGAGCGCCTGTTGCAACACGAAGCCGACCGCATTGGCTACCCCGTACTGATCAAAGCCAGCGCTGGTGGCGGCGGCAAAGGGATGCGCGTGGTCGAGAAAAGCGAAGACTTTGCTGCTGCCTTGGCCAGTTGCAAGCGCGAAGCCATCAACAGCTTTGGCGATGATGCCGTGCTGATTGAAAAATACGTGCAGCGCCCACGCCACATTGAAATCCAAGTGTTTGGCGACACGCAAGGCAACTACGTTTACCTGTTTGAGCGCGACTGCTCGGTGCAGCGCCGCCACCAAAAGGTATTGGAAGAAGCCCCGGCCCCCGGCATGACACCCGAAATGCGCGCCCAAATGGGGCTGGCAGCGGTGTCGGCTGCCCGCGCCGTGAACTATGTGGGTGCCGGTACGGTGGAATTCATCGTCGAGCAGCGCCCCGATGGCAGCATGGCCTTCTTCTTTATGGAGATGAACACCCGCTTGCAAGTGGAACATCCGGTCACTGAGGCTATCACCGGTCAAGACTTGGTGGAGTGGCAACTGCGCGTGGCTGCTGGTGAACCCTTGCCGCTGATGCAAGATCAACTGCAAATCACCGGCCACGCCATCGAGGCCCGTATTTGCGCTGAAAACCCCGAAAACCAGTTTTTGCCTGCCACTGGCACGCTGGCCGTGTACCGCAAGCCCACCTGCACCAGCTTTGCCCGTGGCGAGGTGCGCTTTGATGATGGCGTGCGTGAGGGCGATACCATCAGCCCGTTTTACGACCCGATGATCGCCAAGCTGATCGTCCACGGCGATACCCGTGAGCAAGCTTTGGCCCGTTTGGACGAAGCTTTGGCGCAAACGCACATCGTTGGGCTGGCGAATAACGTGCAGTTCTTGCGCTTGGTGGCGCGCAGCCCCTCTTTTGCCACGGCCCAACTGGACACGGCACTGATCCCCCGCGAAGCCGCCGTGCTGTTCGGCCAAGAAACCGTCGGCCTGCCACTGGCCGCTGCTGCCGCCGTGGCCCAAACCCTGCTGGCCGAGCAAACCCTAGAAGGCACCGACCCGTTCAGCCGCCGCGATGGCTGGCGTTCGCATGGCCGTAACCAGCGCAGCTTTGCCTTTGAGTTTGGCGGTGCCCCGGCCAGTGCCCAGCTCACCTACTTGGGTGGCGGTGCCTTGCAACTGGCGGTACAACCCGGCCAAGACAGCCCGGCCAGCGCCGCCAGTGGCCCCCTGAGCTTCCGGCTACAGGCCAACGGCCAAATTGCTTTGCAGTTTGCCGACGAGCGCGCGCTGGTCAACGTCTATGCCCAAGGCGAAACCCTGCATGTGTTTGCCGCACGCGGCGCAACCCAAATCCTTGAGATCGACCTGCTGGCCCACGCGGGCGAAACCCAGTCCGAAGGTGGCCGCCTCACGGCCCCGATGCCGGGCAAGGTGGTGTCGTTTGCCGTGAAGGCGGGCGACAAGGTGAGCAAAGGCCAGCCGCTGGCGGTGATGGAAGCTATGAAGATGGAACACACCATTGCCGCCCCCGCTGATGGCGTGGTGGTTGAGTTGCTCTATGCGCCGGGCGATCAGGTCAGCGAAGGGGCCGAGCTGCTGCAACTGCAAGTGGCGGAGGCCGCAGCATGAGCCTGAGCCAACTCCCCAGCCGTGTGCGCCTGATTGATGTCGGGCCACGCGATGGCCTGCAAAACGAAAAAACC
>JAIESZ010000148.1 GCA_019745615.1 Burkholderiaceae bacterium | reverse complement strand
GAACACCTGCGCGAGCAGCAAGAGCAAGGCAACCGCTTCTATAACAAGACGCTGCCCATGCTGTGTACCACTTGCCAGATTCCGATGGTGTTTACCGAGCCGGGTGACCCGACCAAAATCTGCTACCGCGAGACCGACTACCAAGGCGACAAGTACCACTTCTGTAGCGACGGCTGCAAGGAAGTGTTCGAGCACGAGCCAGAAAAGTACATCCAGTCGTGGCTGCCGGTACACCAAATCTACCAAGGCAACTGCTTCCCAGAGGGCACTGACCCTACGGCTGAAGGCTTTGACCCGCTGATGGCTGTGTTGCAGTGGTACCAGCTCAACGTCGGGCAAGACAACTTCGATTTTGAAGGATCGGAAGACCAAAAGAACTTTGCGGCTTGGCGCGGTGAAGAACTGCCCGGCGCAGACCAAGGAGCCAAATAAATGAGCGTCGTTGCCCTCAAACCCTACGATTTCCCGGCCAAGGATGTGCGCGCCAACTTTCCTGCGCCCCTGCTCTATATCGGTTGGGAAGACCATCTGCTGTTTTGCGCCCCAGTGGCTTTGCCTTTGCCGCCAGACATGCCCTTTGGTGCCTTGAGCCAAGCGGTGCTGCCCGGTGTTTATGGCTACCACCCCGACTTTGCCAAGATTGACTGGAATGCGGTGCAGTGGTTCAAATCCGGCCAGCCTTGGACGCCCGACCCGGCCAATTCATTGCAAGACAACGGACTCAAGCACAAGGATGTGATTCGTTTTCGCACCCCCGGCCTGACCGGCATTGCTGGCACTTGCAGCTGACCCTTGACCCCTGAGTGGCCGCTGGGTGCTGCACTGCGCCCAGCGGCGGAGAGACTTTTATGAGCTACCAACTCACCATCGAACCCCTAGGCACCACCATTGAGGTGGAAGAAGGCCAAACCTTGCTCGATGCCGCCTTGCGCCAAGGCATCTATATCCCCCATGCCTGCGGGCATGGCCTGTGCGGCACCTGCAAGGTGCAAGTGACCGATGGCGAGGTAGACCACGGCCCAGCCAACCCATTTGCGCTGATGGAAATGGAGCGCGACGACGGCAAAACGCTGGCCTGCTGCGCCACCTTGCAGTCGGACGCCACCATCGAGGCCGACATCGAAGACGAACCCGATGCCCAAGTGATTCCGGTGCGCGACTTTACCGCCACCGTGGCCCGTATTGAGCAACTCACCCCGACCATCAAGGCGCTGCACTTGCGCCTGAACCAGCCCATTCGCTTTCAGGCCGGGCAGTATGTGCAGGTGCAGATTCCGGGCGTAGAGGGCGGGCGCGCATTCTCAATTGCCAATGCCCCCGGTGCCGACGGCCAAAGCAGCGAGATTGAACTCAATGTGCGCTTGGTGCCCGGCGGTGCAGGCACCACTTGGTTGCACGAATCTTTGCACGAAGGCGACACGGTGCGGATCACCGGCCCCTATGGCCGTTTCTTTGTGCGCCAGTCGGCCAAGCTGCCGATGGTGTTTATGGCCGGTGGCTCTGGCCTGTCCAGCCCACGTTCGATGATTTTGGAGTTGCTGGCCCAAGGCTGCACCCAGCCGATCACCTTGGTCTATGGTCAGCGCTCGCTCGACGAGTTGTATTACGACGCCGAATTTCGCGCACTGGCGGCGCAACACGCCAATTTCACCTATGTGCCGGTATTGTCTGAAGTGCCCGAAGGCGTGGAGTGGACGGGCGCGCGCGGCTATGTCCACGAGGCGGCCAAAGCGCACTTCAATGGCAACTTCTCTGGCAACAAGGCTTATTTGTGTGGCCCGCCGCCGATGATTGAAGCCTGCATTGGCACGCTGATGCAGGGGCGCTTGTTTGAGCGCGACATCTACACCGAAAAATTCCTTTCGGCAGCCGATGCACAAAAAACGCGCAGCCCGCTGTTTCGCAGCATCTGACAAGGCGTGCCCATGACTTCGCTTGCTGCTTCGCCCTTGCGCATCACGGTGGCCCAAACTGGGGACTGTTTTGACTGCACCCCCCACGAAAGCCTGCTCACCGGGATGTTGCGTTTAGGGCGCAAAGGCATTCCGGTGGGCTGCGTCAATGGCGGCTGTGGCGTGTGCAAGGTACGCATCCTAGAAGGGACTGTACAGCCGCTGGGGCCGATCAGCCGCGCCCATGTCAGCCAAGTTGAGGAGGCCCAAGGCTACACCTTGGCCTGCCGCGTGGCCCCCTTGGAGCCTGTGCATTTGGAAGTCACGCCCTTGCTGCGCAAACCATTTTTGCTTCGCCGCACAGCGCCCCCCACTGTAGCGACGGCCTGAGCCGCGCTACGGTATGCCCCCATTTTCCGATCAACCGATTCACCAACCAAAAGGAGACAAGCAATGGGTGTTTTAAGAATTGGCCATGTCAGCATTCGCGTCATGGATATTGATGCCGCCGTCAAGCATTACGAAGACGTGCTGGGCCTCAAGACCACGATGACAGACGATGCAGGCAATGTCTATCTGAAGTGCTGGGACGAGTGGGACAAGTATTGCCTGATTCTCACCCCCAGCGACCGCGCCGGTATCAACCATGTGGCCTACAAGGTGCAAGACGACGCCGATCTGGACGCCCTGCAAACCCGCATTGAGGCTTGGGGTGTCAAAACTACTTGGCTGGAAGAAGGCAATCTGCCCTCTACAGGCCGCATGTTGCAGTTCAACCTGCCCAGCGGCCACGACATGCGCTTGTACGCCAAGAAAGAATATGTCGGCACCGATGTCGGCACACTCAACCCCGATCCGTGGCCCGATGGCATCCGGGGTGCTGGCGCGCACTGGCTCGACCACCTGTTGCTGATGTGCGAGATGAACCCCGAAGCGGGCATCAACAAAGTGGAAGAAAACACCCGTTTCATGAAGGAGTGCTTGGACTTCTTCCTGACCGAGCAAATTTTGGTCGGCCCCAATGGCGATATGCAAGCGGCCACGTGGATGGCACGCACCAGCACGCCGCACGACATCGCTTTTGTCGGTGGCCCCGTCAGTGGCCTGCACCACATTGCCTTCTTCTTGGACTCTTGGCACGATGTGCTCAAGGCCGCCGATGTGATGGCCAAGAATCGCGTCAAGATTGACGTGGCCCCCACGCGCCACGGCATTACGCGCGGTGAGACCATTTACTTCTTTGACCCCAGCGGCAACCGCAACGAGACCTTTGCCGGTTTGGGCTACTTGGCCCAACCCGACCGCCCCGTGACCACTTGGAGCGAAGACCGCTTGGGCAGCGGCATTTTCTACCATACCGGCGAAGTGGTGGCTTCGTTCACCGACGTCTACACCTAAGCCCTCAGCACCCTTTTGTACTCCTCTTGGTGGGGGGCGTTACCTGCATTGCAGGGCGTCCCCCGCATCACTGTCTGAAAGAAAGAAAAGCGATGAAGAAGAATGTGATTGCCAGCGCTGCACTGGCGCTGTTGGCTAGCCTCTCGCCCTTGGCCGCGCAAGCTGCTGGTCACTATGTGCCGGGCGTAGAAGGCGCACAAGCGGCCAGCGTGCCGCCAGCGGGCTTTTATTACATTGGCTATTTGGTCAACTACAACATCAACAGCCTGCGCGCTCCGGGCACCAACAATGACATCCCCGGCCACAACACCGGCACCGTGACGGCCTTGGCTAACCGCTTTGTCTGGATGACCGGCCACAAGGTGCTGGGCGCGGACTATGGCGTCGAAGCCATTGTGCCGCTGATGCGTACTTCGCTGACCTTCAATACCCCCGGCATCTCTGACAGCCGCTCCGGCGTGGGCGATATTTATGTCGGCCCGCTGGTGCTGGGCTGGCATGGTGAGCAGTGGGATGCCGTGGCCGCCGCAGGGGTTTGGCTCGATTCGGCCAGCACCAGCAACCCGGCCTCGCCCGGCAATGGCTACAAGAGCACCATGCTCACCGGTGGCCTGACCTATTATTTTGACCCCGCCAAAACCATCTCCGGTGCCGCCTTGATGCGCTTTGAGCGCAATGGCCGCAACGACGCAGGGTTCCGCCACGGCAACCAAGTGACGGTAGAGTGGTCACTAGCCAAGGCTTTTGGCCCAGTGCAGGCCGGTGTAGTGGGTTACAGCCAGTGGCAAACCAGCAACGACAGCGGCGTGGGTGCCAGCCTGAACAAGTCTGCACGCCATGCGCTGGGTGGTGAGCTGGTCTATCCAGTGGCCCCTGGGCTGGCGCTCAAGGGGGCCTTTTATAAAGAGTTGAGTGCCGAGGCAGGTTCATCGCCTTTAGCTAAAGGCTCTTTGGTACGCCTGGGCATTGTCAAGGCGTTCTAACCACGTAGCCACGGGGCGGGATGTGTGCACACAGTGCCCATCCTGCCCGTTCTTTTGCTGGCTATAAATCCTTCGTGAATGATGGAGAACCTATGCGCCTGCCCGATCTGACTTCTTCCCTTCCCCGCAATGCCTTCAAAGATGCTCTGGCGGCAGGCCAGCCCCAGATTGGCCTTTGGCTGGCTACGGCAGATGGCTATTTGGCCGAGATGCTGGCGGGCACGGGTTTTGACTGGCTGCTGATTGATGGCGAACACGCTCCCAATGACCTGCGCGCCGTGCTGGCGCAGTTGCAGGCCATTGCCAGCGCGGCCAGCACGCTACCGGCGGGCGTAGCGTTGCCGCACCCTGTGGTGCGTTTGCCCTCAGGCGATCCGGTGCTGGTCAAGCAATTTATGGAGCTGGGGGCGCAAACCCTGCTCGTGCCCATGGTCGATACACCAGAGCAAGCGCTCACTTTGGCGCGCGCCATGCGTTACCCCCCCAGCGGCACGCGCGGCATGGGCAGCGGCTTGGCCCGCTCCTCGCGCTGGAACCGTTACCGCGACTACATCCACGAGGCCAATGACCAAGCCTGCCTGCTGGTGCAGGTCGAAACCGTGGAGGGCCTCAGCCACATTGACGCCATCGCTGCCACGCCCGGCGTGGACGGCGTGTTTATCGGCCCGGTCGATTTGTCTACCTCGATGGGCTACCCCGGCCAAGTCGATCACCCTGAAGTGGTGGCCGCCATTGCGCATGGCATTGCGCGCACGCGGCAGGCTGGTAAGGCGGCGGGTATTTTGTCTACCCAAGAAGACCAAGCCCAGCATTGGCTCGATGCTGGAGCGTTGTTTGTGGCGGTGGGCGTGGATATCAATTTGCTGGCACTGGCGGCACAATCTTTAGCGGCGCGATTTCGCCACGGTATGGCCGCCCCCCAGCCCTCCAGCGGCGGTTACTGAGCTTGTGGGGGCATTGCTGGATTCATTCCGGGGCCATGCTGGCGTTATGGCACACATCGCTGCTACCGCTGGGCAGGGTGATGGCACCGCTGCGCAGCGCTTGGGCCAGCAGGTCGGGGGTGGCGCGGATATGCGCCTCCAGCGCCAGCGCGGCACGGGCTTCGTGCCCGGCCATCGCCGCCTCAAAAATGGCCGTGTGCTCACTGTGCACATCACGCATGGCACCGGGCAAGCCCATGGTGTAGCGGCGGTAGCGCTCGCTGTGGCGCGAGAGCAGGCGCAGCACCTTTTGCGTCCACGGCGATTGCTGGCCCGACAGCAACGCTTCATGAAAACGCATATTCAGCGCCTCCCATTGCGGGCGGTTTTTGCGCTGAATGGGCTGCTCCAGCGCCGACAGTGCCTCATAACTTTGGCGCAGCGCTTCGCGCCATGCCGCGCCGCCGTGGCGGATGGATTGGCGCAGCGCCTCCAACTCGATATGCAAACGCAGTTGGGTAATGTCCTCCAGCTCTTGCGGCGTGATGGGCGTGACGCGAAAGCCGCGCTGGCCTTCTGCCGTCACCAGCGCATCACTGACCAGCCGGGTGATGGCCTCGCGCAGCGTGCCCGCACCCACGCCATAGCGCTCTTTCAGGTGCTCGACACGCAATTTATCACCGGGCAGCAACCTGCCTTCAATGATGTCGTTGCGCAACTGGGCATAGGCACGCTCAATCAGCGTGCGCGATGGGGCAGCGGGGTCATCCAAGGCCAGGCTTGCATCCGTCTCTAAAGCTGATTTCATAGTTATTCTCGATATTATTGATGTGGTCATACCCCAAAAGGAGGGAAGTTATACCTTGCAGGATGGGGTCATGAGGCACTCTCTCTGTAGCCAACACTCGTCCTATGCATTCCTTGGTCTGAGTAAGGTCATATTATGAAAAGATGCGCCCTTGCTGCTGGTTCCACCATGCTAGGGGTTTTCCCTTAAATATCGAGATTTTTTACCAGCAGCCCATCAGAATCTGGCATATTTCATAGGTCACCGCTGCACTTGCGTCAAAACCCGCCCCTCAACACCTGAGCTTATGGCTAGTTACACCATCACCATCGAAGAAACCGGGCAAAGCTACCGCTGCTCCGACGAGTTGTCGCTGCTGGTGGGCATGGAAGCCTTGGGCAAGAAGGGGATTCCGGTGGGCTGTCGCAACGGGGGTTGTGGCGTTTGCAAAGTGCAGATCGTTCAGGGGCAGTATGTGTCGCGCGTCATGAGCCGCGACCACGTCAGCGCCGAAGACGAAGCCCAAGGCCGGGTGTTGTCGTGCCGGGTACGCCCGGCCAGTGACATCACCTTGCGCGTGCTCGGAACCATGAAAAAGAACGTCTGCGGTCTGGTTGGGGCAGCAGACGCCTCTGTTGTCCACTCAACCTAAAAAATCTGGAGACACTCCATGGCAATCACTGGTGTTTTGCGCCCTGGACACGCGGTTTTGCGCGTGTTGGACTTGGACGAATCGGTACATTTTTATACTGAAGTGCTGGGCCTGAAAGAAACGGGCCGCGACAAGTCGGGCCGTGTCTACTTCAAGTGCTGGGATGAGCGCGACCACCACAGCTTTGTCATCCGCAAGGCCGACCGGGCTGGCATGGATTCCTTTGGCTTCAAGGTGCAAAACGCCGCCGTGCTCAACACCTTGGAAGGCCGCCTGCGCGAGTACGGCGTCGTCACTGAGCGCGTACCAGCGGGTGAAATGCTAGAAACTGGCGAGCGCGTGCGCTTCCACCTGCCCACCGGCCACCTGATCGAGCTGTATGCCGAGAAAACCTCGGTGGGCAATGGCTTGGGCGATACCAACCCCGAAGCCTGGCTGGCTGACCAAAAGGGCATCTCGCCCGTCCGCATGGACCACGCCCTGATTTACGGTGGCGACATCGACGGCAACCGCAAGCTGTTTGAAGAAGTGCTGGACTTCACCTTGGTCGAGCGCGTCAAGCTCGAAGACGGCGTGACCGATTTGGCCACTTGGCTGACCTGCTCGAACAAGGCGCACGACATTGCCATGGTGCGCCACTCCGAAGACAACAAGCTGCACCACGTTTCCTTCTTGCTGGAAACTTGGGAGCAGGTGCTGCGCGCTGCCGACATCATGTCGATGAACCGCGTCTCGATTGACATTGGCCCCACCCGCCACGGCATTACCCGTGGCACCACGATTTACTTCTTTGACCCCTCTGGCAACCGTCTGGAAACCTTCAGCGGTGGCTACCAGTGGTACCCCGACCACCACCCCATCACTTGGACATGGGATCAAGTGGGCCGTGGCATTTTCTACCACGACCGCAAGCTTAACGAAGCCTTCTTGAGCGTTTTGACCTGAGATGAGCATGGCACCCGAACTTGTAAGCGTGGTGCAGCACAACCTGTCTTGGCAAGCAGCACACGCTGCCGCTGGGGCAGCCGCCGAGGCGGCGGCCCAAATGGGGGTGCTGGTGAACATCGCGGTAGTCGATTGCAGCGGCCTGCCCGCTGCTTTTGTGCGCCTGCCCGGCGCACCTTTGCATTCCATCGACATTGCCAAAGACAAAGCCTATACGGCAGTCGGCTTTGGCCTGCCTACCAGCCGCTGGCACGAGGTGCTACAGCAGCACTCTGCCGCCGTGCGCGAGGGCCTGCCACAGCGCCCGCGCTTTGTCGGTTTTGGTGGCGGTCTGCCCATCGTTATCAACGGCCAGCGTGTCGGTGGCATTGGCGTGTCGGGTGGCAGTGAGGAAGAAGACGAAATCATCGCCCAAGCGGGTTTGCGCGCGCTGGGTTTAGCGTAATCGGCCAGCAATCAACAAGGAATTTCCCATGAAACAGGTACTGAACTTCATCAACGGCCAGCACGAGGCCAGTGACAAAACTTTCCCTAAGCATTCGCCTTTGAGCAATGCAGTGATTGCCGATGTGCATGAAGCCAGCCGCGCCCAAGTGGACGCTGCTGTGGCTGCTGCCCGTGCCGCACTGGATGGCCCTTGGGGCAAGATGAGCGTGACCGAGCGCGTCGAGCGCCTGTACGCCGTGGCCGATGGCATCAACAAGCGCTTTGACGAGTTTTTGGCCGCCGAATGCGCCGACACCGGCAAGCCCCGCAGCTTGGCTAGCCATATCGATATCCCCCGTGGTGCGGCCAACTTCAAGGTGTTTGCCGATGTGGTCAAAAACGTGGCTACCGAATTCTTTGAAACCGCCACCCCCGATGGCAAGACTGCTATCAACTACGGCTACCGCAGCCCGGTGGGCGTGGTCGGCGTGATTTGCCCTTGGAACCTGCCACTGCTGCTGATGACATGGAAGGTCGGCCCCGCACTGGCTTGCGGCAACACCGTAGTCGTTAAGCCCTCGGAAGAAACGCCCCAAACCGCCGCCCTGCTGGGCGAGGTGATGAACGAAGCGGGCATTCCTCCCGGCGTCTACAACGTGGTGCATGGCTTTGGCCCCGATTCGGCGGGCGAGTTTGTTACCACCCACCCCGGCGTGGATGCCATCACCTTCACCGGCGAAACCCGCACCGGCGAGATCATCATGCGCGCCGCAGCCAAGGGTTCGCGCCCGGTCAGTTTGGAAATGGGCGGTAAAAACGCTGCCATCATTTTTGAAGATGCCGACTTTGACGCCGCCATCGAAGGCACACTGCGTTCGGCTTTTGTCAACAGCGGCCAAGTGTGCTTGGGCACCGAGCGCGTCTATGTGCAGCGCCCGATTTTTGACAAGTTTGTGGCGGAATTGAAAAAGCAAGTCGAAGGCTGGAAGATTGGCTTGCCCGAAGATGCTGACACCAAGCTTGGCCCAGTCATCAGCAAAGAACACCAAGCCAAGGTGCTGTCGTACTACAAGCTGGCGGTCGAAGAAGGCGCTACCGTGATTACGGGTGGCGGCGTCCCCGACATGGGTACAGAGTTTGCCGATGGTGCTTGGGTGCAACCCACCATCTGGACGGGCCTGCCTGAGAACGCCCGCGTGATCAAAGAAGAAATCTTTGGCCCCTGCTGCCACATTGCCCCCTTCGACACCGAAGAAGAAGTGCTGGCCAAGGCCAACGACAACGTCTATGGTTTGGCTACTGCCATCTGGACACGCGATGTGTCGCGCGCCCACCGCGTGGCGCAAAAGATGAAGGTTGGCCTGTCGTGGGTCAATAGCTGGTTCTTGCGCGATTTGCGCACGCCGTTTGGTGGTGCCAAACAATCGGGCATTGGCCGTGAAGGCGGCGTGCATTCGCTGGAGTTCTACACCGAACTCAAAAACGTGTGCATCAAACTCTAAGGACTAGGCCATGAGCAATCCGGAAATTGCCGGTTCTGTCATGGCCGCTGGCATCCGCACCAATGTGCACGATGTCGGCAGCGGCCATCCAGTGTTGCTGATCCACGGCTCTGGCCCCGGCGTTTCCGCTTGGGCCAATTGGCGTTTGGTAATGCCCGAACTGGCACAACAAGCCCGCGTCATTGCCCCCGACATGGTGGGCTTTGGCTTTACCGACCGCCCCGAAGGCCAGCAGTACGACATGGATGCGTGGGTAGCGCAGGCCGTGGGCGTATTGGATGCCTTGGGCATAGCCAAAACCGATTTGGTGGGCAACTCCTTTGGCGGTGCGCTGGCACTGGCCCTGACCATTCGCCACCCAGAGCGCGTGCGCCGTTTGGTGCTGATGGGCAGCGTGGGCGTGCCCTTCCCAATCACCAAGGGCTTGGATGATGTCTGGGGCTATGAGCCTTCGTTGGAGAATATGCGCCGCATCATGGATGTGTTCGCCTACGACCGCAATTTGGTCAATGACGAACTGGCCCGCCTGCGCTACGAGGCCAGCATCCGCCCCGGCTTTCAAGAATCGTTCTCGGCCATGTTCCCCGCGCCACGCCAACGCTGGGTGGACGCCATGTGCAGCGCTGAGGCCGACATCCGCGCCCTGCCGCACCAAGTGCTGATCGTGCATGGCCGCGATGACCAAGTGATTCCGCTGTCCACCTCGCTGACGCTGTCGCAGTGGATTGCGCGCTCGCAACTGCACGTTTTCGGCCAGTGCGGCCACTGGACGCAAATTGAGCATTCGGCCCGTTTTGCCCGTTTGGTGCGCGACTTTTTGGCCGAGGCTGGCCCTGCCGAGCCAACCCCCTTGAACCCTTGAGGACTGTAATGACCCCTGAACTGATTGAGCAGCTTGGCGACGAGCTTTTTGACGCGCTGCAAGGCCGCAAGACCTTGGCCCCGCTGACCAGCCGCCACCCCGACATCACCATTGCCGACGCTTACGCCGTGCAGCAGCGCATGATGGCGCGCCGTTTGGCCGCTGGCGAGCGTGTGATTGGCAAAAAAATCGGCGTTACCAGCAAAGCGGTGATGAACATGCTGGGTGTGTACCAGCCCGACTTTGGCTGGCTCACCGATGGCATGGTCTACAACGAAGGCGAAGCCATCCCCGCCGACACCCTGATCCAGCCCAAGGCCGAAGGCGAAATCGCTTTCATGCTGAAAAAGACACTCAAAGGCCCCGGCATCACGGCGGCTGATGTGTTGGCCGCCACCGAGGGCGTGATGGCCTGCTTTGAGATCGTCGATTCGCGCATCCAAGACTGGAAAATCAAAATCCAAGACACCGTGGCCGACAACGCCTCTTGCGGTGTGTTTGTGCTGGGCGACCGCTTGGTCGATCCGCGCGACGTCGATCTGGCCACCTGCGGCATGGTGCTCGAAAAGAACGGCGAGATTGTGGCTACTGGCGCAGGCGCAGCGGCGCTGGGCCACCCAGCCAACGCTGTGGCTTGGCTGGCCAACACCTTAGGGGCGCACGGCATTGCACTAGAAGCCGGTGAGGTGGTGTTGTCGGGTTCGCTGGGCATCATGGTGCCCGTGGCTGCTGGCGACAACCTGCGTGTGACGATTGGCGGCATCGGCGGTTGCTCGGTGCGCTTTGTCTGATTTTTTGGAAAGAACTGCAATGGCAAAAATCAAATGCGCCCTGATCGGGCCGGGCAACATTGGTACCGACTTGCTAGCCAAGCTGCAACGCAGCCCCGTGCTGGAGCCTGTGTGGATGGTGGGTATCGACCCTGAATCCGACGGCCTCAAGCGTGCCAAAGAAATGGGCCTCAAAACCACCGCCGAAGGTGTCGATGGCTTGATCCCCCACATGAAGGCCGACGGCGTGCAAATCGTCTTTGACGCCACCAGCGCTTACGTCCACGCTGAAAACAGCCGCAAAGTGAACGAACAAGGCGCGCTGATGATCGACCTGACGCCAGCGGCCATTGGCCCCTACTGCGTGCCCCCAGTCAACCTGAAAGACCATGTGGGCAAGGGCGAGATGAACGTGAACATGGTCACTTGCGGCGGTCAAGCCACCATTCCAATGGTCGCCGCCGTTTCGCGCGTGCAACCTGTGGCTTATGGCGAGATCGTGGCGACCGTGTCGTCCAAGTCGGTCGGCCCCGGCACACGCAAGAACATTGATGAATTTACCCGCACCACCGCTGGCGCGGTGGAAAAGGTGGGCGGTGCCAAAAAAGGCAAGGCCATCATCATCATCAACCCCGCCGAGCCACCGCTCATCATGCGCGACACCGTGCATTGCCTGACCGAAAGCGAGCCAGACCAAGCGGCCATCACCCAGTCCATCCACGACATGATCAAGGAAGTGCAAAAGTACGTTCCCGGTTATCGCTTGGTCAATGGCCCGGTGTTTGATGGCAACCGCGTGTCGGTCTTCTTGGAAGTGGAAGGCTTGGGCGACTACCTGCCCAAATACGCTGGCAACCTCGACATCATGACCGCTGCGGCTGCCCGCACCGCCGAGATGTTTGCCGAAGAAATGATTGCTGGCCGCCTGACCCTCAACGCCGTGGCCGCCTAAGGAGAACCGCAACATGAGCAACACCCTCAAAGGCAAGAAAATCCGTCTGCACGACATGACCCTGCGTGACGGCATGCACCCCAAGCGCCACCTGATGTCGCTGGAGCAAATGAAGTCCATCGCCACCGGCTTGGACGATGCTGGCATTCCACTGATTGAAGTCACCCACGGCGACGGCTTGGGCGGCTCCTCGGTCAACTATGGCTTTCCGGCCCACACCGACGAAGAATATCTGGGCGCTGTAGTCCCGCTGATGAAGCAGGCCAAAATCTCGGCGCTGCTGCTGCCGGGCATTGGTACCGTCGATCACCTGAAAATGGCGCACGACTTGGGCGTGAGCACCATCCGCGTGGCGACCCATTGCACCGAGGCCGATGTGTCCGAACAGCACATCAGCTTGGCGCGCAAGATGGGCATGGACACCGTGGGCTTCTTGATGATGGCGCACATGAACTCTGCTTCCGGCTTGGTCAAGCAAGCCAAGCTGATGGAAGGCTACGGCGCTAACTGCATCTATATCACCGACTCGGCAGGCCACCTGCTGCCCGACGGCGTGAAAGAGCGCCTGAGCGCCGTGCGCGCCGCGCTGAACCCCGAAACCGAACTGGGCTTTCACGGCCACCACAATTTGGCGATGGGCGTAGCCAACAGCTTGGCTGCGATGGAAGTGGGTGCCACCCGCATCGATGCCGCTGCCGCTGGTTTGGGCGCAGGTGCAGGCAACACGCCGATGGAAGTGCTGGTAGCCGTGTGCGACCTGATGGGCATTGAAACCGGCGTGGATGTATTCAAGATCCAAGACGTGGCCGAAGATTTGGTCTTCCCGATCATGGACTTCCCAATCCGCATTGACCGCGACGCCCTGACGCTGGGTTACGCCGGTGTCTATGGCTCTTTCTTGCTGTTTGCCAAGCGCGCTGCTGTCAAGTACGGCATCTCGGCCCGCGAGATTTTGGTCGAAATGGGCCGCCGTGGCATGGTCGGTGGTCAAGAAGACATGATCGAAGACACCGCTATGACCTTGGCCAAGGCCCGTGGCTTGAAAGTTTCCTGAGGAATTGCTATGGCACTGAACACATCCACGCTAGACCAACTGGCCCAGCACCTAGAAAACTGCCAATTGCAGGCCCAAGACACCCTAAAAATCACTGAAGCCCACCCAGAGATGGATTGGGACGATGCCTACGCCATCCAAGACCGCATTCTTGCCAGCAAGCTGGCCAAGGGCGCGCGCGTAGTCGGCTACAAGGCCGGTTTGACTTCGCACGCCAAAATGAAGCAAATGGGCGTGACTGACCCCGTGTTTGGCTTTTTGGTCGATGAATACGTCGTGCCCGAAGGCGGTGAGGTCAAGGTCAGCGATCTCATCCACCCCAAGGTGGAACCAGAAATCTGCTTTATCACCCGCACCGAACTCAAAGGCCCTGGCTGCCACATTGGCGCGGTGCTGGCGGCCTGCGATGTCGTGCTGCCCGGCATTGAAGTGATTGACAGCCGTTACCGTGATTTCAAGTTTGACCTCAAGAGCGTGATTGCCGACAACACCTCGGCCTCGCGTTTTGTCGTGGGTGGCCGCATTGCCTCGGCCCGTGATGTCGATCTGCGCACGCTGGGCGTGGTGCTAGAAAAAAACGGCGAGCCAGTCGCTTTGGGTGCTGGCGCTGCCGTGCTCGGCCACCCCGCCGCTGCTGTGGCCATGCTGGTGAACCACTTGGGCCGCCGGGGCCAATCGCTGCCTGCCGGTAGCCTGATTTTGTCGGGCGGCATCACCGAAGCCGTGCCGGTGCAAGCGGGTGACAACGTGACTTTGCGCATCCAAGACTTGGGCTGCGTCTCGGTGCGCTTCGTCTAAGCAGCACGCGATTCCAACGGCTGCACCAGCCGTACCACGGGGCCGCGCACTGCGTCGGCCCCGTTTTCTTATGGCGATTTT